>JAICVG010000095.1 GCA_025935445.1 Nitrososphaera sp.
AAAGCGGATGGGAATATCGGTAAACGCGCTTGTAGGCATTATATTGCGTAGATATGTCGAATTTACGCGCTACCTATCAAAGATAGACATGGTTGTGATAAATCGTGAAGTTCTTACGTCTCTCATTGACCTACTAAGCGAAGAAGAACTTTATACGATGGGAGTAAAGCTGGGACAAACAGTGCTAGCAGACACAATCATGTTTTGGAAAAAAGAAATCACCGAAAAGGCAGTGATGGAGTACATAGAGAAGATGGTCTGCAGATATGGCCGCCTTGGCACTTATGATGAAAGGAGGATGCCCGGAGGCCAGATGGCTATAGTGGTGCGCCACAGGCTCGGTAAGAATGGCTCACGCTTTCTTGAGGGTTATCTGCATGAGGGACTAAAGCACACAGTAGGAATCGATGCCATCTTCGAAATTACTGACTCGTCAGTCAAATGTGAAATTCCTGCTAGAAGGTAACAAGCCTTCTACTGGACAAAAAGTTCATAATGACCTCTCCATCTAGATTGCCTGGATTATGTTTGCCATAGTGCATATGAGCGATGTTGTTAGAATTCCCCCAAATAGGCTTACCCACTCTCTGAATGATGCTGCTCTCCAGATTCTCAAAGAAAAATACGAAAGTATGATCAGTCCCGAAGTTGGATATGTCATTATGATAACAGATGCCGATCCAAGTTCCATTGGCAAGCTAGTCGCTGGCGACGGTGCGACGTATCACAAAGTCACTTTTAAGGCCCTTGCATTCTATCCCAAGCTCCAAGAAATAATTGAAGGCGAAGTAGTTGAAATTACTGACTTTGGGGCGTTTGTAAGGATAGGACCTACTGACGCTCTTCTTCACCTCTCTCAGATTACTGACGACTATCTTAAAAGCGATGTCAAGCAGGGAGTGATTGTAGCAAATCAGACTGCCCGGTCGCTCAAGATTGGATCTAAGATTAGGGCAAGGATAACTGCAGTAAGCCTTGGAAAAGGAGCAGGGATGGGCAAAATAGGCATAACCTGCAGGCAGCCTTTTCTTGGTGCTGTAGAATGGGTTGCTGATGAGATTAAGAAGGCAAAAGCTGGCGGAGAACAACAGTCAGCCACTGCAAAGGAGAAAAAAGGGGGGGACAGGAAGTAATGGTCAAGGAGAAAGCATGCAGAAAGTGCAAAGTGATAACTACGGGAAAAGTGTGTCCCAACTGCAAGTCAACGGACCTAAGCGTAGACTGGTCAGGTATCATACTGGTTTTTGACGCTGGAAATTCGCAAGTTGCTAAGACCCTTGACATTACCACTCCTAACAAATACGCGCTTAAGGTCACTTAGATGGACGATCTGCAAACATTTCTCAATATTAGAGAAATACTTGTCAAATTTTTGCAAGAAGATGTCGGTGCAGGCGATATTACAAGCGACAATATAATTCGTGCAGACATGGAAGCCAAGGCAGAAATCGTATGCAAGTCGCGCTTTGCAATTGTATGTGGCCTTGAAGAAGCCTCCATGCTTTTTGATATTTGTGGCTGCAAGAGCGAGATTCTTGTAAAGGATGGCTCAAAAGTGCTAAAGGGAGCGGTGGTTATGAATGTGTCAGGCTATGCCAGAGCTATCCTCAAGGCAGAAAGGACAGTGCTTAATATCATAATGAGGATGAGCGGTATAGCAACTGAGACTAGGCGCATGGTAGACCTCGCAAAAGGCGTTACGATACTGGCGACCCGAAAGACAGCCCCAGGGCTACGTTATTTTGATAAAAAGGCAGTCGTTTTGGGTGGCGGAGCTACCCATAGAATGCGGCTAGATGACATGGTGTTAATAAAGGATAATCATCTTGTTCTTGTCTCTGATCTTGGAAAATGTATTAGGCTTGCCAAGAAAAATGTCGGCTCATCGATAAAGGTTGAATGCGAAGTAAGGACTAAGGAAGAAGCATTAGCAGCGGTTGCAGCCGAAGCAGATACCGTCATGTTGGACAATTTTACTCCAAAACAGGCCCAACAAACTATAAGGCAGATAAGAAGAATGGGGCTCCGAAACAAGGTAAAAATAGAACTTTCAGGCGGCATAAATCAAAACAATATCAGACAATACTCGAGGACCAAACCTGACTTTATTTCGCTCGGCTACATTACGCACTCATCCAAGACAATTGATTTCAGTCTTGAAATTATGAAATAGCTAGCATTCGATCAATTGCAAGTCTGGCCTTCTCTGCGGTATGCTCTGGCACCTTTACTTCATAGATATCTTCTCTTAACGAATTGTAAACCTTTTCCAAAGTGATTTTTTTCATATACTTGCACGACGCATCGGACTTGATAGGTATGAACTCCTTATCAGGGTTCTCCTTCTGCATGCGATACAAAATCCCGGTTTCAGTAGCTACTAGGAATTGCTTTGTATCAGATGCTCTTGCATGTTTCATCATGCCTTCAGTTGAAAGTATGTGAGCGTTCTTTGCCAATTCGTCCCTTGATATGTGATATAACACTGAAGAAGTACAACTACATTCTGGATGAACTAGAAAGTCAGCGTTTTTGAAGCTTTCAAACATTTTGTTAATATCCTCTGCCTTGATACCAGCATGAACATGGCATTCACCAGGCCAAATGTACATGTTCTTTCTCTTGCTTGTCTCTGCGACGTAAGAACCCAGAAACAGGTCAGGCAGAAACAATACTTCTTTGTCTTTAGGGATGCTATTTACCACCTTCACTGCATTTGAGGACGTGCAGCAATAGTCAGACAAGGCCTTTATTTCTGCAGTTGTGTTGACATAGCTTACGACTAATGCATCAGGGTGCTCTGCCTTCCAAGCTTGCAACTCCTGAGCGTTAATTGTGGAAGCAAGCGAACATCCAGCCTCAAGGTCTGGTATGAGGACTTTTTTATCTGGACACAGAATCGACGCCGTCTCAGCCATAAAGTGGACTCCGCAAAATAAAATTATGTCTGATTTTGTATTGGCTGCCTTCTTTGATAATGCTAGTGAGTCACCTATAAAGTCAGCTATGTCTTGCACTTCCGGAAGCTGGTAATTGTGCGCCAGAACCAAAGCATCTCTTTGTTTCTTTAATTCAAAGACACGATGCTTGTAGTCTAGGTCTAACATTGTCATGTCGGTTGATAAACATGAGATATTGGAGGGCGTCTACATTTAAAGTAGTATAGTGGAGGACATCACTGCCTTCAATATTGAATTTTAAGGCAATACTTGCCACCATCTCCCGCAAACATAGATTCTTTCGCCATATGAGACTTTAGTGTGAGATCGTCATGCATACAAATATAAATATTAACAGGTAATTACACAATCGAGATAAATGCCAACACACGGATCCCTTACAAAAGCCGGGAAGGTAAGAGGTCAGACACCTAAGATTCAAGGCAAGCCGCGATTAAGGCCTATTGCCAGACTTCGCAACAAAGACAATTTTATCAAGCGATTTGAAAAGAAGAGGCTTCCAGGCCAAAAGAAACCAGAGCGCCGCGGAGGCAGAAGGTAAAAATCCCCTCTTCAATATCATATATCTTTAGTCATCCGCGATGCCAAAGAAAAATGTTGGGCTTATTGGTTGCGGTACTATTGGAACACATCTAGCTCTAGCCATAGAATCCCGCACCATAGTTAATGCTTCGCTTGTGGGACTGTTTGATGGTGTCGATAGCAACGCAAAGAGTCTACAGTCAAAGCTGAAGAGTAGCCCCGAAGTTCATCCTGATTTTAACAGCTTCATTGATTCGCCAGCAGATATCATAATAGAGGCCGCCTCGCAGGAAGCTGTCAGAAAGTTTGGCAAGCCGATAATTGAGGCTAGCAAAGACTTAATGATAATGAGTGTGGGTGCCCTCGCAGATGCAACCTTTTTGACGGAATTGCTTGACCTAGCTGCTGTAAGGAAAGGCCGCAGCAAGATCTATGTGCCAACTGGAGCAATAGCGGGTATAGACGCAATACGAAGCGTCAAGCACCTTCTAGATTCCATTACACTTACAACCACGAAAAGTCCAAAGGCGCTTGCTGGCGCCCCATTTTTTGCAACAAGAGAGGTGAACCTTGACATTATAACGAAGGTCACAGAAATCTATGAGGGCCCAGCTGCAGAGGCTGTCAAGTTATTCCCTGCAAATGTCAATGTTGCTGCAGTGCTAAGTCTTGCCGGCGTAGGTGCCGACAAAACCAAGGTTAGAGTGGTAGTGGATCCCCAGGCCACTACTAACCAGCACGAAATTGTGGCAAAGGGTAGATTTGGTGATATCAAAATAACTGTCAACAATGTAACAACTCCTGGAAACCCCAAGACGAGTTTTCTTGCTGTCCTTTCAGCAATAGAATGCCTTCGTTCGATATGTAATGATGCCTTAAGGGTAGGGTCATAGTAGTTATTATATCCTCTTCTTAGTTTATATTGGGTTTAGACTTGAGCAATCCCAAACATGAGCTACGGAGGAAGAGATGATAGCTTCGGTCCAAAGCCTGTGGAAACAGGTAAGGAATACGACGTACAAATTACTGAAATAAGCCGCAAAGGCGACGGGATTGCAAGAATACAAGGATTTGTTATCTTTGTAAAGGGAGGAAAGGTAGGTCAGAACGCGAAGATCCGGATTAGCCAAATCGGACCAAGGTTCGCTACGGCAGAACTCGTCGACGGCTCGACTGCTTCACCAAACGAACCAACAAGTTAAGTTACTGCGCTCTGACAGACGTACGCAGTGACACTTTTTTTCTTATTATGATGATTCTTCTCCTTCAACATTAATCTTTTCTATTCTTCGAGCCTTCTTTATGCTTGCCTGTTGTAGTGTTCTAATCAGTGTATGCAAAATGCGCAATACAAGAGTTACCAGCCTGTGGATCAAAGATTCCTTTTGTTTCTGCCACATGTGCTGACGGTACCTCTTCGCCGCAACGGCAGAATATTCTGACATGCTATATCAGCTTGTCTCTCTCCATGATATAACGGTTGACCTGCCCAAAGAAATTTAGGTTATTTTGTTGAAAAGTTAACTGCAGACATCGATGCACAACAATATAATCGCCATTGTAGCAATTTGCTTTGCGACAGTGGGGGCATTGTGGGGTATAGGCAATCTCATGAATCCTGAGCCAGACGTTGATCTACCTATCGAGGATGTTCTCCTCATAGCGCAGAGAAGCACATTTAACGGTACCAACCCCGATGTGTACGTGGCCGTAAACGTTCCGACGAAGCTGGTTGTGCAAAACGATGACGCCGTAACCCATGACCTGAAAGTTGATGCATCCTCAAATGGCGGAATAACACCGATAAATACTGCCCCGCTACGTGGCGGCCAGAACTTTCACACAGCTATCGTAGTATCAAAACCCGGTACGTATGAATATTACTGCTCCTATCATCCGCAGATGCGGGGACACATTAACGGTCAATAATGTCAGAGAGCGAGACATCTTTGAAAGTTCTTCTTTCAGGTGTGAATTACTATTTGCAGTTACCTTATAGCGCTACTGCGCCACTGCGTTCCATTTTATTAAGAACAGGCAGAGAAAACTGGTTGAACTGTATTTTTTTGCCTGCATTGTCAGGCTGAGTTCCTATTCAGGTTAAAGATTGATGAGCCTAAAATAATCGCAACACAAGTTAACCCCTCTATACTTTGACGATCTAAGAGTTTCTTGTACCTTTAGGTGGATGTCCCGGAAACCTTCACTATTGTAAGTACATCTTCATCGGCTAGCTTGTGGTCAAGACCTACCTTTTGTCCAGCAAATTTCG
>JAICVG010000048.1 GCA_025935445.1 Nitrososphaera sp.
CTATTACAGTTGATGCTATAAATTCTCTGCAGGACAATGCCGTCATTTCTGGCACCGTCAATTCTAACCCGCGGGTAACTGATTTTGTCAATGCAAGAGGGGAGGCAAGCAAATCTCTCCAGCTTCAGCTGTCAAATGAAGCAGGCACTCGCTCGCTTCGAGCAGTCATCTGGAATGTTGATGAATCAAGAGTTCCCAAGGTGTTCAGGACCGGTTCTAAAGTGCACCTGATTGGCGTTCGAGTAAAGCAGGGTAATCCACAGTATGGCAGTGGAGACTTTGAGATCCATGGCGACGAAGGCACAATGCTGCAGTTCTCAAGTTCTCAAGAAGATGTGGAGGTAATGCCGCTTAGAGTCATCTCTATCGGCGAAGAAACCGGCAGGGGTAGCTTCATGTGCCTTGCAGTCGACAGAGCAGGTAGCCCGCTTATACTTACAATTGATAATTCGCTTGTCGGCTCCAAGCAGCTGAATGAAGGTGCAATGATCGAGTGTGTGCCTTCGCGCATATTTGGCAATTCAGTCACGCTATCAAAGGATGATTCATATATCAGAGTGACAGACGAGGGCGATGACACATCCTTTCCAAACCAATCAAAATTTGAGAGAAAGATACAGGACGTGCAGATTTCACAGGATCCTTACATCATTGAAGCAATAGTACTTCAGGCGCCTGAAACTGCAGAAGTGAACACCAAGTCAGGCGAGACCATACCTATGACGTCTACCCTGCTTGGCGATGATACAGGCGAGATCAGGCTAGTCGGATGGCGTAACCAGAGCGCTGGAGTCAACAAGTTGAACGTAGGCGACAGGATAAGACTAGCTAGTGTCACTGCAGGATCAGGGCGCGAAGGTAAGGCAGAGCTAACTCTGCGGCCCTATTCTTCAATCACTAGGCTGAGCTAGAAAAACAAATTAAGCAATCAGGTAACCTCTGTTATGGTGCTTATTACATCAGACACAGCCAGTAACATCATAAAGCAGGCAGAGGAGCTCAAGGCTCGGGTTCGAAGCCACGCTTCAAGAATTGACGAGAATTTCAAGGTAGGAGTCGAGATCGAGATATGTCTTATAGATGGCAAGGGGACACCAGTTGACGCAAAACCCCTTATCGAGCTGCTACGACAATATCATGATATTGACTTTGAGTATGGTATATGTCAGCTTGAATATAGGACAGAGCCGGTTTCCTTTGAAAGCCTTGCACAGCTGAATTTACAGTTTGAAGAATTCATAGAGCACCTTGACCTAATTGTCAACAGAGTCTACAAAAACGATGTATTCCCTGTATTTTTAGGATCGAACCCGTCGCCTCACATTTTGAAGGACGGTCTCATTACAAATAAACCGCGCTACCTACGACTTGCAAGGTGGCAGAATAGAATCCCTGACGTAGAAATTGACGGACAAAAGTTCAAAGCACTCCATGTCGCTGCTGCCATTCAGGGATTCCATCTCCATTTGCAGGGGAAAAATCCCAACTTTACGGCACAAATGTTCAACCACATTCTGAATTTAATCCCTTCTGTGATATTGCTTGGAGCAAATAGCAGACTTTTCGCAGGCAGAGTGTTTTCACTCCACGAGCCAAGAATTTATCTCTACGATCAGTCGGAGCAGCAAAACTCAGGATTTCCAAGCATATCACGGTACCTCGACGGTGTAGAAGATTACATTGACTACATTATTTCAAGGAAGCCGGTAGTTGCAAAGGACTACTTTGAACTGGTAAAAGAGCGTCATGACGACGCCCGCATTCGGATCAACACAGGCTTTTACAGAGTCGAGACAAGAGTTATGTCTGTGCAACCTACCCCAAAAACGATGATGGCAATGATAGAGTTTTTCACCGGCTACCTGCACAGGGCTATCCACGAAGAACGGGAGCTGCGCCCCTTGCCAGCTATCAGAGAGGAGCGGCAGGCTGTTGTAAGATCAGGTTTTAACGCTAAGACACATTTTAACATCATTGAAACAGTCAGGAGCCAGCTTGCATACGCACGGAAAGGCATTTCCGACCTTGGAGTCAAACCAGATTTTCTGAACATACTTGAAAAGCGGGTTGAGAACAAGACTACTGCCGGCGAATACGTTGCTAGATTATGGCAAACTAAATTCAATGGCTCCATAGAGCAAACCTTACCAGAGGTCGTCGCAGACATTTGGGAAAGGACAAAGAACAACCAGCCTATTTACTAGTGGTCGCTTGTATAGGCGGTTATATTCAAGAGAATGAATAATTATTGCTATCATTATCATCATTATCATCATTATCATCACCTAGCATTCATTTGGCTAATCGCTCCAAAAGCCGCGCGTAATGACGTACTGCTTTTCTGCTTCATAGATACTCCGATACACCTGTTCGTCGTCGACATAGTTGCGCAGGATCCTTGCTGCAGTGTCAGCACCAACCCCGTGGCCGGATAGCACTATTAATGCTGTCCTACCAAAGTTGTTTACAAGTGACGCTACTTTCCATGCACGTTCAAACTTGTGGTTCTGCTCTGGCGTCAGCTTACCACCAGTAAGGCGATTCCGAATTATTCTTGACATTTCATCGTCTGACCAGAACGTAGCACTGACAAGGCGCGACCGGCAGTTGGGGCACGATATTTCTTCGGGTACGTCCTTTGTTTCCATTACGCGCTCCCACTTACCACAGCGTATGCAGACAAGCCGATGCTTTGTCTTTTCTAGCCGTTCTTTGACGAGCTCTATAACGCCCTTCTCAATACTCAGAGGCATGGCTCCAGCCATCTTTGTTGAGTGTTCTATTATCGGCTTTGCGAGATCTGAAAATTCATTCACTTCAAGCCAGTGGATCGTAATCTTGCCTTGCTTTATGTCGTCAAGCACCTGCTGGGTCTGCTGTATATCATATTTATCGTGTACTAGTTCTCGTATAGATTCGGCGCTCACTGGCGTCTTCGAATATCTGTCGTAGATCATGCGTGCTACCTTTTTGTCATACACCGCTTCCTTGCCTATCATGCCAAACCTTTTGGCGACCATCCATACCTTCCAATTGATATTATGAGTGCCAGTTAGCGCAGCAATGATTACAGGCTCAAGGTCGTAGATGTCGCTTAAAGCAGCTTCAATCCTCCCTTGCGTTATTCTTGCACTTGAGGTCAGCATGATCCTATAGGCATCTGACCTGGACTCCACAATGTATCCAATCTGTGATGACAATATTGTAGACAAAAGGGATGCAATAGTATTGTTCACCTTTGACCCAAAAGCACAGTGTATTACAAGCATGTTGCGTGAAGTATAGCTTTCAACCACAATGTTCTTTGAATCCGGTATCACCTTAAGCATTTTCAGTGTGCTGTCCATTATGGGTGTCGACAGCTTGATCCGACCAGTTGCCGCCTGGTTACGTACGACTCCCACCTCTTCTGCAGTCTTGAAATCAACTGGGATCATTTCGCCGACCCAGTAGGGAATGTTAATCGCAGCCCCGCGTAGAGGCTCAACGTTTACGACTAGACGCACTTCATCGACAGACAGTATGCGCCACTGCGACCCCTTGAGCACAAATACATTGCCTTTTTCGCCGTAATCGCCGACGAACTGCTGGTCAAGTGTGCCTATCCTGCGCTTGCTTATTGAATCAATGACTTCAAACTTCAGAACATAAGGTATCATTGAGGCATTCTCGAAGTAGTACTTGTATGCTTTTATCTTGCGGGTATAGGTACGGGCTTCGCGCTCGTACTTGATGACGTTGTGGCCGGCCAGTATGTCAAGGCAGCTTTCAACATCAAAGAGGCTGATGTTTCTGAATGGATAAGCCTGAGTTATAATGTCATATGCGTCATCCACATTAACGGGATCGCGACTCTGCATTGCAAGTCCAACTAGATGGTGAGCCATCACATCAAGTGCTCCTTCGTGTATCTTTTGCTCCTCAATTGAGCCTTTTTTCATGCGGTGAATTATTGCAAGTGACTCTATCTCATCGTCAGGATTGTTAGTCACAATCAGGCCCTTTGCAAAGCTCTTTTGGTTATGCCTGCTCCTGCCGATCCTTTGCATCAATTTTGAAACTTGCCGAGGAGATCCATAGTGAATAACAAGATCCACTGAACCAATGTCAAGGCCCAGCTCAAGCGAGCTTGTGCAGACAACAATACCTGCCATGCCAGAACGGAGTGTGTGCTCTGTCTCTTCGCGCATCTCCTTTGAAAGCGAGCCGTGGTGGACGTCCACTTTGATATCACTTTGGTTCTTCAGAATTGTGCCGAGGTATTCTGCCTCATCCCTTGTATTTGTAAATAATAGGATTGTGCCCTTGATGTTGTTGACCTTGACATATTCCGTAACAAAGTGAGCGACATCGTTGAGTGATCCCTTTACAAACCTGACGTCAATGTCATAGCTGCGACTTGCAGGGTCAACAAGTACTGCGCTGCGCCTACCAGAGCCGCAGATAAACTGGGCCGCCTGTTTTAGATTTCCTACTGTGGCAGAAAGCCCTATTCTCGTTATAGGCTGCGATGATATGGCCTGCAGGCGCTCAAGGCTTATTGAAAGGTGAGCGCCGCGTTCATTAGCCACCAGCTCGTGAACTTCGTCTACTATTGCCCACTGTAGGCCCTTTAGAGCGGCCAGCATCTTATCACTTGTCAGAACTATTCCAAGAGATTCAGGTGTTGTTATCAGCACATCAGGGGGATTTTCAACTATCTTTTTCCTTGCCAAAGCGGTAGTATCGCCGTGCCGGATTTCGACCCTTAGGCCTTCTGACTGCGCATACTGTACGATACGGCGAAGGACATCGTTATTGAGCGCACGCAGGGGCGTGATGTATACTGCCCTAATTGTGCCGGTGCTATGCTCTTGGTGGGCAAGCATAGTAAACACGGGCAAGACAGCTGCTTCAGTCTTGCCAGAGCCTGTAGGAGCGACCAGCAGGCAGTTTATCTTCCTTGAAATGATTGGCAATACCTTGCGCTGTATTGTAGTTAGAGAAGAAAACCCTTCTTTTCTGAATTTGTCTATAATAATATCTTCTGCAGTATGGTAGTGGTTATTGTTGTTGTCACTTCTCAGTGTCTGCAGCTGTTCCGGTGCGCTGCTGTTGTTGTTGTTCTCGTTTTGCTTTTGCGCTTGATCTTTCATAAACCATCACTGCGAATAGGCCGGCAATGAACAGCCCTACGGCAACTATGACGTACGAGTCAAAGTTTGCAATTGCTTCTCCACTCATCGGAGACTAAAGTCACTATACGTTCAATAAATATATTCGTATATTATTTGACCTATGATAATAGGGATAAGCAACATTGGCCCGTCGATCAGTTATATGCATTATTGCAATTTTGGTATGTGTTGGATGTGGACAGTTTTTTTCATCAGTGTAGGGGAACACTATAGGTATTGTATGCGGGCCTTAGTCTTGGATTCTAGAACCCCATTTGAGTATAAAGATGGTAGAATTTTGATAAGGCGTAAAATAGTCGTCCACACTACGTGAAGAAGAACAACAACACTTTGATTAAAGACTTGACAAAGCTGACTCTACAGCTAATCCCCGTAGATAATCAAGGTAATGCCAATAGATTAAAGCCTTATATTTTTTCTTGTCTTAACTTAGTTGAGGCTCTTTTCCCTCAAAGTGCTTCCTGATAGGTTCAATTATCTTGTTAATATAAGTTGCAGTTGAGTTCTTCAAATCCATCGGATGGATCTTTTTTGTAACGAAATCATGCTCTATATTCTTGTAGCTTGTATATGAGATGCTGCCACCATATTTAGTAGGCCGCTCAATTACAAACTCGTCAAACTCATGGAATACCACATAGCGCACTAGCTCCAGAATTGGATTACCTGCTGCAACTTCTACAGGGCAAAATGCTTTGCCTATTTTATTGCGGATCGTCTTTTCGTCATCATGGATAAGGATCCCACTTGCTGGCTTGCTCTTGCTCATCTTGCTCGATATCCTCGTATCTTCACCAGTGTCTTCATCAAGGCTGATTCTCAAAGGCTCTGACAGGCCTGGCAGTAAATGATGATGCACAAGTACTGGAACCTTCCAGCCAAGCTTGGGAAAGATCTCCCTGACAAGCATATGGATCTTTCGCTGATCCATGCCAGCGTGCACAATGTCAAGGTCAAGCGCCTTTATGTCAACTGACTGCATTGGCGGATACAGCAATTGTGACAAGTCGAGGTTCTTTTCAGCCTCGCTCCTGCCCATTATTGTAAGAGATCTCATCGTTCTTGCAAGTGTCATGTGCTTTGAAAAGTGCACAAAGTTCTCCCAATAATCTTTAGTCCTCTTGTAGAGGTCGCTTCCAAGCACGATATTGACGCCAGGGCAGAAGAATTTGAAAGCCTCTGTGTAATATTGCGAGACTTTCTTTATCCTGTCCCAGTCACCTCCCATCTTGTCATTGATGTACGTGTGCCAGTCAGCTAGAAAGACGGTAGTGTTAATGCCGGCCTTCATAAAGTCGTTTATCTTGAATCCAGTCATGACAAGGCTACCAATGTGTAGTATGCCCGATATTTCCAAGCCGATGTAGTGCTTTGGATGAGTCTTTGTTTCAATCAACGCATGGAGCTCATCTGCTGTGACGACCTCCTCAGTCGGCTCACGCATTATGAATGCCAGTCGCTCATCGACATCCATTGTTGTAAGAGAAATGCGACTAGCACACTTCTATAAACCTTATACTGGGGCAAAGATGCTAGTAGTCATAATGTTCTAAGAAGGTTCAAAATTCAAATAAACAAATCTAGATAAAATTGCTATCCATGCAGTAGAAACGGACAAGTTGGTTGAGGACTGCTGCTGCTGCCCCTAGTGTACTAAATACCGTGTAGCGTATTGTACAGAAGAGCAGAAGTAACCGTCTGGCAACAGATCAAATTCATGTTACTCCTTCTGCGTTCTCGAAAAATCCTTAACCTCCTTTATATTCTATTTTGGTTGATAGTACACGTGGCAAAACAATATTATTATTATCTGCTTGTCGTTGCAGCAGCACTTGCGTTTGTTACAGCTGCTAGTTTGCTGCCACCATTATTTGCTCAGCAAG
>JAICVG010000064.1 GCA_025935445.1 Nitrososphaera sp.
AGGCATCGATATATCTCTTAAGCATATGTGTTGCTCTTTCTATTCCTAGGTCGAGCAAGTAATTACCTATCCTAGGCCCTCTATCGGTATTTAGGAACATTTTATACAATAAAGCAAAGAACTCTTTTGGCTCAATCCCGTTAGCCCGTGCAATAGAAAATACATTAGATTGAAGGTTCTTGGCATTATCTGGAGAGTCTGGTAAGCCTGTAAATGGTCTGATCGCTTCGATCAATTCCTGCACTGCTTTTCTATCCAGATCGGAAAGTCGTATTTCAAACTTTTCATCCTTTGCCATGTTGTCGTCTCCCCAGTTGGATGCCAATCTGATCTTATGCATGATGCTTTCACTCTTTTTTTCCCTTATCATACCATATTTGAGGAGGCGGTTGAATACCTTTTCATCGCGGTCGCCATCGTCGGGAGGAAATATTGATGCCTGCTGTGCTATAAAGCGATACGGGATATGTGTGTCGAGTTGCTTGGGGGGATTGAGCTTGTTGATGTATTCATAGATTCCCTTAATCTTGGTAAGCTTGGCCAGGTTGTCCTCACTTATTTTCCCAAAGTAAACGTCTTCATAATAGTCGTATTCGTCCATTAGAGCCGGCACGTCATCTAGCCCAATGTGGCGAGTGCCCGCAATGCGCTTGAATAGCAATAGCAGTATCGATTCAGGCGTGCCGTACCGCAGCCACATTTGAGGCGTCAGTACGTTGCCCGAAGATTTGCTTATCTTCTTGCCTGCCTTGTCTAGGAACATCTCGTACTTCACATGAAGTGGATGAGGATAAACAAGTATTTCATCTGCAATCCAATCGTTTACCCTGACAGAGTCCATGATGTCCTTCCCGTATGCCTCAAAGCGTATGTCTAGAGCCTGCCACCTTGCTGCAAATTCAACTTTCCATGCAAGTTTGCCCTCTCCTCTCGTTATGTCCGCCTCACCCTTGTTGCCACAGCCCTTGATTTCCTCTTTGCCTATCCTGCTCCCTCGACATATGTAAGCAACTCTCTTATCATTTGGGAGGTACTCCTGTGCTACCGCAGTATAGAGCCTCCCGCAATTGCGACATATCGGAAAGTAAGGTAACACCTCAGTATACTTGTCCTGGCCTACAAACTCGGCTATTTTTCGCCCAATCTTGCTTTTGTTCTTCAATATTGTATCAATTTGCTTGGCCAAAATTCCTTGCTTGTACGCCTCGCTGCCGCTCTGAAAGCGATACTTTATCCCTGCTTTGTCAAGACCGTCCAAGAGGAGACTGCTCATGTGCATACCATAGGATGAGTGGCAGCTGCCAAATGGGTCAGGGATGGTAGAGACCGGTTTTGCAATGTGATCCTGCAGCCAATGTGGCAAACCTTGGGGTATTCTACGAAGACCATCCATGTCGTCTGAATAAGTTACGAGTTCAGACTTGAAGCCAAAATTCTTAAGGGCAAGAGCAATGCCGTAAGCTCTCACAGCGTCGGCCATGCTCCCGATGTGAGGAATGCCTGACGCACCAAGACCACTCTCAACCCTTATTAGACCCAAGTTGCGGCCAAGCTTTTTCTCCCTTTTGATTAAGGTGTCTGCAACTTTATCTATCCAGGTTCCCTTACCGATCACGATCTGCTCTTCCACTTATTACAACTCCTTTGAAAGATATGCACCGTCTTGCTGGTAGCCAAACTTTTTGTAATATTGCCTTGTGCCAACGGCGCTAATGATTGCGATCTTGTTAACCCCTAAGTCATCTTTTGAGATACGCTCAGCCTCCTTGAGCAGTTTCATGCCAAGTCCCCTATGCTGGTAGCTGTCTCCTCTGTCACTTCTACCAATGCTGATCGCCTGCCCGTAGATATGGAGCTCCCGTACCACTGTGCTGCCATCAAGCTCAGCCCTGTGCGGTCTTGCCACCTTCCTCAGCCTCAAGAATCCAAGTATTGTATCCCCAGCTTTAGTTTCATGCGAAAGGAATATCTCGCTGCCTCCAGAAGCAGAGTAATCTGTTCTTCTTAATATTACCTCATCTTCTGAAGGGTACCTTCTCTGCAGGCCGGTTTCTCTGCACCTGATGCATTTGCATCTGTAGCCCTGTTGTCTCAACTTTTTAAAAACTATCTGCCTGAAGTTGCCGCTCTTAGGGCCAGCGATGATGTCCTCTGACTCAATTTCGCGCTGGATCCGCATTATGCGCACCCATTCTGGTACTACCTTTTTGGCCTCCACGATTACGTTTACCAGCTCGTCTTCAGAGTATGCCTGATACTTGCCGCTCCTATGCATATTAAATAGCCCCGTGTGCTCTAGCACAAGTGTCGGATAAATCTTTAGCATGTCAGGCTTGAAAGCATCATCTTCAAACAACCGCCTGAAATCTTCAATATCTTTTTTAGACGAGCTTCCTGGCAATCCTGGCATCATATGAGCGACTATCTTGTATCCAGCGTCCCGAGCGATCTTGAATGCATAGACAACATCATCAAGCGTGTGTCCTCTGTTCACTAATCTGTATACGTTATTGTTAAGAGACTGGATGCCAATTTCTATCCTTGTTACTCCAAGCTCTAGCATAAGATCAATGTGTGATTCCTTGCAATAGTCCGGCTTAGTTTCGACAGTGAACCCGACACACCGGTTATCGGCAGTCTCGTTAGTAGCTACCGCTTGCTGTAGAGTAAATGATTTCTTGCCATTTAAGGCGTCATAGCAGGACTTGGCAAACTCCCTCTGGTAATCCGCAGACATGAATGGAAAGGTGCCGCCTACAATCACGATCTCTGTCTTGCCGATGTCATGTCCTCGTGATTGTAGCTGGTCCATTTTCGAACGCACCTGTTGGTAAGGATCGTAGCTAAACCTTTGAGCGACCTTTGTTGCTGGCTCGGTGCCCGTATAACTAAGCGGCGTGTTGAACTCGATGCCTCCAGGACAATATATACATCTGCCGTGCGGACATGCGTATGGTTTGGGCAAAACTGCAATCACTGCAACGCCTGACGCCGTCTTGGCCGGCTTGACCATAAGCAACCGGCGGTAATGATCATCTTGCAAATAGTGAATAATGTGCTCGTTCCTCGGTATCGTATCTAGATGATATTCTGATGCCACCTGTCTGACAACTTTGAGAACCTGCTTTATTGACAAGGGATTCTTACTACTCTCTATCTGCTCTGCAATGGACTTGCAGGCTTGCCGATAGTAGTAGTAATAGTCATCGTTGTCGTTGGCCTCTTCTTCCGATACTGGTGAAAGCAATTCTGGACAATCAGCAAAGAACGAATATTAATTTTTGTTTATAGTGTTTCCTTTCTACCATCTAGTCTAGCAGTAACCTCGCCCTTACCTTTCTCTATCTTGCCCACAGCTTCGCAGCGCATCTTATGCTTTTCAAAAACACTAATAATGTCATCAATAGTTGCCTTTGAAGCAACTACGCAAAAACCTACCCCCATGTTAAATGTGCGGTACATTTCCTTGTTCTCAATATTACCATCAACTTGTATCTGCTTGAATATACCTTTGAGTGCTGGAAGATTATCAAAGACATATCTCACTCGGGAGTTTAGGCGAGGCAGTTTTGTAAATCCGCCCCCAGTAATATTTGCAAGGCCATGCACCCGTATTCTTTTCTTCAAAATCTCAATTACAGGCCTCACGTAAATTCTAGTTGGGATCAACAGCTCTTCGCCCACTGTCTGCATAAGATGATCGGCATTATCGTCTACTGAATATTTTGAAAGCAAAACTTTACGAGCAAGTGTGTAGCCATTAGAGTGGAGCCCGCTGCTTTCAACTCCCAAAATAATGTCGCCCGGCTGGATCATGTCCCCAAGAATTGGCTTGCCCCTGACTACTACTCCCATTACCATTCCTGCTAGGTCGAATGCGTTTTCGCTATCGCCTGATATTATATCTTTCAATACAGCGGTCTCGCCGCCGACTATAGCCATCTTGCTCTGCTGAGCACCCTTCACTAGACCTTTAGCTATCTCCTGCAAGAGCCATTCATTTGGATGGCGCAATGCAATGTAATCGATAAATGCGACTGGTTGTGCGCCAACACAAATTACATCATTTACATTCATAGCTACACAGTCTATGCCGACTGTGTTGAATTTGTTCATCATCTGCGCAACAATCACTTTTGTCCCGACACCATCAGCATGGAGTGCAACGGTTTGATCGGCTAATTTAACAAGTCCAGCGTAGTGTCCAAAACCAGAAGTCACTTTACCAACTGCAAGCATCTTGTGGGTCACGGATATTATCTCGCCTATCGATTTTTGCCCCCTATGTATGCTACCTATATCGACGCCTGCATCACGGTAAGTTATTCCCTTGGTCAAGTGCAGCAGCACTTGGTTGGCTTGAGCTGTATAATAAGTAACTAATGCCCTTTGAAAGGGCTACATAGAGGAACGGTACATCGAAGTTATCTCCGGGACTGCGAGCTGTTCCTGTATAGCACTATCCATCGCAAGTCCATTGCCCGCGGATGATCGGTAGACACAATATACTTGACAACCCCAGTATTTTCTATACCGCTGGCGCATTACATCGAGTGTCTTCAGAAATCATCATCCCGCCTTTGTCCTTGACCCTGTTGTATGATAAGTTTCATCGTCAATGCATAAAAAACGATTATCTTTATCCATTCTTCCTCGCACGGTATGCTAACCCTCGTCACGCTACGATTCGAAGGAGCATCATCATCATCAACGCCCTTGCAATAATAATAGATACAAACTGATAGCCAGATTCTTCTGGCTTGGGTGGTTAGCGTACTTAAACTGGTCGAGCTAGAGTTCGGCGTAAAAAGCATAATCAAATCAAAAACTAAACTGAAGCTATGAATCAATCAATATGCACACCGCGACATTATTGATGTATGTTTGTGTTAGAATACTATATTCTATGAGGTGATAACTTGCCAACAATAACATTACTTTAATATAGAAACTGAGCCAAATTAACACTGTTACAATAAATGGATGCACGGAACATTGGTCTTCGCAACATTGAGGTTGCAGACACCAAGATATGCTCAATTGATGGTGAGAATGGCAAGCTCATCTACCGAGGCTACGACATTCTTGACCTTGTCAACCATTCAACTTATGAGGAGACTGCTTACCTGCTCCTTTTTGGCGAGCTGCCAACTACGGACCAGCTAAAGGATTTCAATCGCAGGCTAATAGAAGCTCGTGGGATACCGGAGCCTGTCATAAAGAACTTAAGAAACAGGCCTAAACGGGCGCATCCTATGGACATCCTTCAGTCTTGTGTGCCAGAGCTAGCAGATTATGACCTCAACATTGAAGACGCCTCCAAGGAGGCTCACATAAGGCGCGCAATAACGCTGATTGCTAAAATACCTGCTATTGTCTCCGCATGGAACCGGATTAGAAGCGGCCATCATGTGCTTGATCCTCTTGAGAAAGTATCGCATGCTGCTAACTTTCTATATATGCTAAGAGGAATCGAACCCTCTACTGAGGAGGCAAAGGTAATGGACATTTGCCTCATTTTGCATGCGGAGCATAGCTTTAACGCCTCTACATTTGCTGCACGCGAGATAGCATCAACTAGGGCTCATTTGTATGCCAGTATCGGTGGTGCTATAGGCGCACTTTCTGGCGAGCTGCATGGTGGCGCAAACGTGCAAGTAATGAAAATGCTGCTTGAGATAGGCGATCCTGCCAATGCCGACAGGTGGGTTGCAAACCGTCTCCAATCAGGCGGCAGGATCATGGGCATGGGTCATGCAGTCTACAGGACGACTGACCCGCGGGCTGACATTCTTGCAAGGCTGTCGGCGCGAATATGCCGTGAAAAGAACAACAAGTGGTATGAGATCACCAGACGCATTGAGGAAGCTACAAAGAAGTGGATGGTTGAAAATAAGCACCAGGGAATATACCCAAATGTTGATCTTTACAGTGCCTCAGTGTACTATAGCATGGGGATCCCCATAGATCTTAATACGCCTATCTTTGCAACATCAAGAATAGCAGGTTGGTCGGCCCACGTCATTGAAGAAAAGTTTGCCGAAGCTGCACCCAAGCCTGCGCTCTATCGCCCAAAGGCAGTCTACGTAGGCAAGTACTGCGGCCCGATGGGATGCGAATATACTCCCATTTCAAGCAGGAGCAAGTGAGAGCGGTAGCTATATAGCCACCGCCCCACAGGACTGACCACCAAGAAGAGCAAGACCAAGAATATCGGATCAGGCGGAAACAACTGGTGAAGAAGCCGTTAAATTATTAATGTTCTTGGACAGAAACTCGTTAGCAAGGTACCTTTCCTCTTCAGTGCTAGCAGAGGTATTTATTTACTGCAGCGACACCAGAGATCAAGTATAATCAGGATAAAGGCATTAGTGCTTTTGTTGAACGTAGGGTGTTCTACTACTACTATTACTATTGGCTGATCTTTTCCCTCAGCCACTCTTTTGCCCTCCTCTCAACCATGTGCTTTCTCAGTATTATCATTGCCATCTCGTAAAATGTCAAACCGTTCCTTTGCGATTGGAGGTCTAT
>JAICVG010000135.1 GCA_025935445.1 Nitrososphaera sp.
GGGCGACAGCTCAGAGATATATTAGATGACAACGATGCGATATTTTTATATCAGTTCATCAGAGATTTTCTGTTGATGATTCTGATGGATGTGGGAAAGGCATCATCTTTCGCGCCGCTTCACCTTGCATTTTGGTTTCAAGCAGTTGCACCTGAGAAAAGCATGTAGTGAAATCCATAAAGCTTCTGGACAAGACAAAAGCTTGCTATGATGACGATTGTCTCAATAGAATATTGAAGAACTTAATGTCTTATAATGATGATTAATCAACTGTCTTTGTTGATCCTTGGTGAGCCTTGATGAAAAATCATTTTTATGATAGCAGCAGAATGCTTTTAGTCTTATATCTATCGTTTTTGGTATAGTCAGCTCATAGTTAACCAGCTCTTTTTCTCTATCAAATAGAAAGAAAGAGCCCATGTCTGCTATACTAAAAATGCCGCTTTTCGAATCCTTTTGCGCCCTGATTGCTAACAACTGTATCAACCTCAATACACCATAAAAATTAGCCCTCTGATATCCTTGGACCGAATCTATTATGACAAGGGAACCATTAGATTCGTGCTTATGCACGTTAATATCATATTCACTGAGCATGTCTCTGACTGTATCAGGGGTTTCATAGGTGGTAACAATAAGCATTATTTCATTGTTCTTTTCTAAAGCCTTTTTTGAAAACTTAGCGTAAATTTCTCTCAATGTGTAAAGGTCTTCGTAAATTATCATATTATGCTCATTGTAGCAGGAGTTCTGCAATTGATGTTCGCTATTCATGTCAAGAGTCATCTTATCGTATCACAGCCACTAGCGTTACAGCCACGTCCCAGAACTGCATCTGATATGATATATAGGTATATCCTTTTACAGCCATAGCGATTCATATTTACTGTCTACCAACGGGTTCAGCGAATAGGATGGGATTCTAGCAAATCCTTGTTATTATTGCGCAAATCTTCACTCAAATGAAGGTTCAATAATGGTGAGAATATCAATCGCTCATATTGTCATACACTAACTAACAATATTTAGAAATTTGAGGAAAGAACCTGAATCTCACTCTATATTGCTGACACAGATGCGGATGTTTGGAATTGACAGACATACAAGCAGTCCATAAGATATTAAAATTTTGAGCCGACATTCATGGAATGTTAAATGACTGCCTTTGACTCAACAAATCTGCCTTTGATTGTAAATGAGATAAAATAGTCGTGAGATGAGGTGCAATCACTCCAAAACTAGCTTGTGTTATAGGCATTCGTGATGCTATGAAGAAGAAGACAAAATGACTAGACTGAAGTTGCTTTTATTTAGTATTTAGTCTGTCGTTTGCCATTCTTAGAGCGGACAGCCTTAAAATGAGAAAATGAAACAAAGGAATTGCTGCCGCTACTACTACCATTACAATAAAAAATCTCCCTCCTACAGGAGGATAGACAAAAACACAGCAGACTCATCTAGTTTTCGTGACGTTATGGTTGTTGTCTTTTGTGCTACAGTCAATCAGGTTTGAATTGTTCAAGGGATTCTATCAGTCAGTCTTGTGACTTTGGCTACATATTTTTCTATCTACAGCCAAATGCAGGACAATAGAAGACGCTCTCTCTTAATTTGATATTCATTTAGCATAACCAGAAATTTTATTCATTAGATCTTTTGCTTGATTTTGTTTTTCTTCAGTTATATTGACGAGAACAATTCCTTCTAACGGCTGCCCATAGAGAACAGCAGAGCCCTTAGGGGCTATCATAAATAGCGGCACTGCAAGCATGTCCTCTTCACCTTGTACTTTCACAGTAATGGGGGGAGGTGTTTCTAACGCGATTTGCAAAACATGAACCGCTTCCTTTGAGATCGTGCCTGGAGGGTTAGTGCATAACATTTCTTTGGCATGGTAATTGATCGAGTGGTCACGCCGCGACCTCTGTTCCAAGCCGTCAATGACTGCAATGTCAGGCGTTATACCAAAAGATATCAGGCGTTCGGTGGTTGCATCGCCAACTGTGACTATCTTCTTGGCGCCTTCTAGCATTGATAAGATTTTTTGCTTGGTTATGTCTTTTTCAAGTACAAGCGTTCCAAAGGGTCTTTTTAGAATATATTCGTCGCTTATATGAGTCGGCATTACTCTTTCTTGGCCTGCTCAGTTGCTTGACTTTCGGACTGCTCCTGCGCTTTGATTTCTGCAGCCAGGACGCTAATCCTTCCGGCAATCAGCTTGGCAGCCTTTGTAAATGCATGTGATTGCACTGACTCCGGCTCCGAGATTACGGTCGGCTTCCCAATGTCACTGCTTTCCCTTATACCCGGGTGGAGTGGAAGCTCGCCTATGAATGGTAACCCGAAGTCTTCGCTTATCTTCTTGCCGCCGCCTTTTCCAAACACAGAAATCTGCTCATTGCAATGTGGGCATTGAAGGTAGCTCATGTTTTCAATTACTCCTACAATTGGCACATTGAGCTTGTTGAACATTCCGATCGCCTTGACTGCAACGTTCATTGCAACGTCCTGGGGCGTGGTTACTATGAGAATACCCGTTATAGGTATTGTCTGCGCTATTGTCAGAGGCGCGTCGCCTGTGCCGGGCGGAAGGTCGATTATCAAATAATCTAGCTCACCCCAGCTCACATCTGTCAGGAATTGTTTGACGATGCCAGAAACAATTGGGCCCCTGTAAATGCCCGCCTGTTGAGATTGCTCGTAGAAAAAACCCATTGAAATGACCTTGACTCCTTCGACCTCCGGAGGTTGGATCTTATTATTGACTACTTCTGGCGATGCCTTGAGGCCAAGCATTAAAGGGACGCTTGGGCCATAAATATCAGCATCAAGCAATCCAACCTTCGCACCAGAATTGGCTAGCGCAAGGGCAAGGTTTACGGAAACAGTGGTCTTGCCCACGCCGCCCTTGCCGCTTGCAACTGCGATAATATTCTTGACACCTGGCAATAGCTCATCCATTGAAATCGACCTGCCCTCCATGACCCTAGCAGTGACCCTCATGTTTAGATCTTTGACTCCTAGGGATGCAATTGCAGCTCGCACATCTTCCTCAATTTCGCTATTAAACGGGCAAGCAGGTGTTGTTAACTCTAGCGTAAAGTCGACCTTCCCGTCGTTTATCGATAGGTCCTTGATCATACCCATTGACACAATGTCTTTGTGAAGCTCAGGATCTACAACTTTCTTGAGTGAGCTGAGAACCTGATCTACAGTTACCATTGGAAAAAATTTTGTCTTGACTGTATTTAAATCATCGTATTGAGGGAAATCAGCTAATCTTAGAAACAATTTTCAAAATTATATTAGACAATTTTATTACCAAACGCCAAGGAGGGAGACCATTTCATGTTTTCTGGCTGCGAAAAATGCATTGCGCAATCACCGGAGGTATCATGGCTGGTTTAGTTCAAGAAAAAGAGAACGTCGAATAAGCGTCTAAAAAAGAGACTTGAACAATTCTATTGTATGTGATTGACCTGCGGCGCATGATCTTCAAGTATTATCACTAGGACCCAAGAAAAAGATAGGTCATTTGTGAAATATTAGGAAGAGAAGATTTTTCTCACGTCTTGAAACCTTTTTCTCAGAGTGACGATACTAATATCACCGGACACCGCTATTTGAGCTTGACTTACATTCTCTCCTTCTCTTAGACACGCAGCGTAGAGCACGGCTACCGCAAGCGCATTAGGATCTTTACCATGTGAAATAGGATCGTTCTTGATGGCTGATAGCATCTCGAGTGCACTCCTGTAGGTCTTCTCACTTACCTTCGCTCTATTCGCTATCTTTGCTAGGTATTTATTTGAGTCAATCACTGGCAACTGAAGCTCAAGGTTCTGCACAAGCAGTCTGTAGCATTTGCCGGCAAATATAGGATCAGTGTTGGCTACTGAAGAGATTTCTTCAAGCGTCCTTGGTACCGAAAGGTCCCTGCAGGAAGCATACACTGCTGCGACTATGAGGGCCCTAATTGATCGTCCCTTGATTATCCTCTTGTCAAGAGCCTTTCTATAGTTATATGCAGCTTTTTCGATCAAAGTATCGCTGAGGGAGAGCTTGTCCTTTATGGTACTCAGTATGGCAAATGCATTTTTTAAGTTACGGTGGTAACTCCGGTTATTACTTGAGATCTTGTTCCATCTGCGCATCCTCTGAACTTTGCTTCTCTGCTCAGCACTTATTGCGACTCCATTTGCGTCTACGTTCGAGTATGAGATGAAAGTAGATAGTCCCATGTCATGAAAAGCAAGTGAAGAGGGCATACCTGTCCTACTCTTGCTTTCCATATCCTCGCCCGAGTAAGACCTCCATTCTGGCCCCATAGATTCAATATTGTCCTTAACTACCATGCCACACGAAGAACAGATGGCTTCGCTTGTTTCAGAATCAAAAACAATCGAGGTGCTATTGCATAAAGAGCAAGCCTCTGCCGGTTCCGATGCAAGTTTGTAACTCATGTGGGAACCCATAGGACCGGAATTGATTTAAATCCCATGTATACATTATCAGGGGCAGCGTTACAGTGTACTGCACATCGCTACATAAAAGAATACTATAACACACCAGCGCTCCATTTAAACGCCTAATCTTCTTGATATTTGACATACATGACAGTACGTGCAGAGGACGCCCGCTCATCTTCGATTACGCGATCATTTAGGTTTGAGTCTGACGTGCTGAGTGTGCTTGACGAAGAGGCAAAGCGGATGGGAATATCGGTAAACGCGCTTGTAGGCATTATATTGCGTAGATATGTCGAATTTACGCGCTACCTATCAAAGATAGACATGGTTGTGATAAATCGTGAAGTTCTTACGTCTCTCATTGACCTACTAAGCGA
>JAICVG010000268.1 GCA_025935445.1 Nitrososphaera sp.
AACCATGCTGGCTGGATGTAACAGGCCAAAAACTTTGTAATATTTACAACGTTGCCATTCGCAGGAGCCTTAGATCTTTAATATGAATTCACAAGCTTTTTGGTCAAAATTTTGATTATTGGCGTACTTTTAATTCATCAAAGCATTATACACTAATTATGGGTCCTAGTGGCTAAACAATTTTTGATGAGAGGAAGCAATCTGACGTTCAAAAAAATTGTTGGCTGACAAGCCGTCTAATTGGTAGAAGAGCAAGGGTAGAGGAGAATCATAAATACTAGAACTGGCCATCAAAAATCCCAATTGAGTTCTAACAATCTTTAAATTTGCGTCGACCAAGAAACCTCCATCTTCGATATGAGCTCCAGAATACAGGAAACAGTTCACCGCTCTTATACTTCAAAACCAAAGTATAGTGAAATAATGTCAGGCGTCCCCGAGGACTACAAGCAAATTAGGACGCTCGGAGATTTACTCAATATATGCTACAGATATGTCGCTGTTCAAGAGCAGATGCGAAGCAACTTGATTGCGAAGCTGAAAAAAGGGGAACACCCATTCCCCGGCATCATCGGCTACGACGATGACGTTGTTCCTGCCATCAATAGAGCAATCCTGTCGGGCCACGATATGCTACTTGTTGGCCAGATAGGGCAAGCTAAGACCAAGATTGCAGAGGCGATAGCGCAGAACCTCCTCTCGCCAATCCCTATAGTAAGGGGTACAATAACAAGCGATATTCCTATATTAATTCCAGAAGATGAATTAATCGCGCTCTTGACCGATACTGAAATCTCTAGAACGAAACCAGAATTCATGGTGTCGCCCGAATGCGAGGATATCATTCTAGCGAACAAGCTTGAGACCAAGATCGACTGGGTAAGCGGCGCAGACAGGTACAAGTATATACTTTCAACACCGGACATTTCAGTCAAGGATCTGGTTGGGCAGATTGACGCAATCAAGATAGCCAAAAAGGGAGTCGAGCTTTACAATATCGAGTCATATTCTGCAGGTCAGCTATTGCAGGCAAGGCACGGTATATTGTGCATTGACGAATTACCGGTACTCGATCCACGCAAGCAGGTGTCCCTGCTCAGTGTTCTTCAAGAGGGCAAGTTTACTACAGGGGCGTATCCGATCGTGTTCAAACCTGATGTCAGAATAATTGCAACTGCAAACCCCATCGACTATACACACTCAGGCAAGATAATCGAGCCGTTATTTGACAGGTTGAGAAGCCATATTGATACCCACTATCCCCAGACAGTAGAAGACGAGATGCTGATCATTGTTCAGGAAGCAAAGATTGCAGATGCCAAGAACGTTATGTTGCCTGTATTTATGATAAAAACGATAGCTAAGATAACACAGATGACACGTGTGCACAACGATGTGAACCATGATAAGGGAGTCAGCGTTAGAATGTCGGTGCATTCGATGGAGATGGTGGTAGGAGAAGCGGAACGTACACGCTCCATTATATATGGCATTAAAGCGATTCCGCGCTTTTGTGACATCCACTGCATCCATCAGTCATCCAAATTTGAGCTTGCAGAAATGGAAGATACTCGCCAGAACAGAAAGAATGTGCTTGATTCTATAATAGAAAGCGCGCTGAAGGAAGTTTCACTTGAATACATCCAAAAGCTAGCGCCAGAACAGTTGACAAAAGTCAAGAACGATTTTGCAAAGAACAAGGCATTCCAGGTTTCGCAAACAATAGTTGGCGGTGGCGGCGGCAAGAGAGTCGACTCCGACTATGAGTCACAGCTCTCTAAGTTCCCTGCACTCAAGCAGGCGGTGAAGGAAACAATTGTTAGAGTAGAAGAAGAGCAAAAACACTTGATCGAGCAAGCGCTGCAGCTTGGGATAAAGACAGACAATATCTCACTGGGCGGGGACTTGAACGGGGAGTTCACGGCATCTATGACTGAGGTGATACTTGAAGGCCTGCGGCACACTCAGCCTCCACTCTTGGACAAAAAGGATAACAACATCTATGACCTCGCATAATACTGCACTCGGCAGCAAGAAATTCATATACTTTCCACTCGATAAAGAGGGTCAGGAGCAAAGGCAGGACAGCCAAGATCAGCGTGAGCTCCCACGCAATATGCTAGACAAACTGCTCAAGGCACTAGGAAGAGAGGCACTAAAGGAAAAGACGCCTAGCCTGCAGGAGCTTGAGCAGACCCTTCAGGGTGTGATGTCATCGCTTTCAAAGCAGCAGGAACTCAGTCAACAACAGCAGAGGTCGGGATCGCTGGCCGATTCAAGGGACGAAAGCGGGGACAATTATGGTATGCCCTTCGTTGCATACCTCATGCAAAAGGGCTATCTAAAGGATTCTCCAAAGTGGCTTAGTGCTAAGGGCTTTACTGCAATAGGTGGCAAGATACTTAGTGATGTAATGAAGGCACTCAAGGCTGGCGAATACGGCACACACGAATCACAGAACTTTGGATCGGGATCACTTGTGCTGGATACTACTAAAAAGTATGAGCCAGGTGATGACATTAGGTTGCTTAATGTTCCAAAGTCACTGCTGAACACAATCCAGCGTACGGTAAAGGATGGTGGCAGTCTAAAGCTGCCGCTCCAAATTGATGTGGATGACTTTGAAGAATACGAAACAATGCAGGATGTCCGTGTCGCAGTAGTGTACTGTATCGACCTCAGCTCCACTATGCGGTATTCATCAATGTATGGAGACATGAGCAGAATTGAGGCCGCGAAGCGTGCACTTTGGAGTCTCTATTTGCTGAACCGTAATTTCTTTCCCTCAGACTCAGTCTATATTGTCGGGTTTGGCGCGCTTGCATCTAAGGTGGCACCGCATGACATACCTTATCTAAAGACCTTTGAGCCTGGCTCTGACTTTTTGCACTATACTAATTACCAGGCCGCGTTCAGGCTTGCAAGCAAGATATTGCAAAAAGACGGCGCCATTAACAAGCGCCTAGTACTTGTGACGGATGGTCACCCAAGCGCGTGCTTTATAGATGACAAAAGCGAGCA
>JAICVG010000271.1 GCA_025935445.1 Nitrososphaera sp.
TAATACCAAATGACTCTTAAAAGAAAATGAAAGCAACGGCAAAATAATCTTATGTTATTTCAGGAGCTACTAAAAAAACAAAAAACAAAAAAAGGATTTAATGGATTTCTGGTTATTCCTTTTCTTTTCTTAGTAGTCCATTCCGCCGCCCATGCCGCCTGCGCCTGGAGGCATTCCGCCACCTGGTGGTCCACCTGCAGACTTGCTAGAAGCTATTACATCATCTATTCTAAGAATCATAGATGCTACTTCCGTAGCAGACTTAACAATCTGCTCTTTGACGCTAAGCGGCTCAACGATATCTAATTTAGATACATCTGCGACCTTGGCACTCTTTACATCTACTCCTGTCCATTTTGATCCTTTGCCCTGTCTTGCCCTTAACTCTGTGATTGTATCAATCGGGTCCATTCCAGCATTTTCTGCTAATGTAAGTGGAATTATTTCCATTGCCTCAGCAAACTTCTCAGCTGCTAATTGCTCTCTGCCTGATAGTGTATTGGCCCAATCTCTAACTTTTCCCGCGATATATGATTCTGGAGCGCCACCACCTGCCACAATTGCTGGCTTTTCAATTACGTCTTTGGTAACCATCAATGCATCGTGGACAGAACGCTCAGCTTCGTCGATAACTCGTTGAGATCCTCCTCTTATGAGTACAGTAACAGCCTTAGGATGCTTGCATCCTTCAATAAATACCCATTTGTCCGTCTCGACTTTGCGTTCTTCGACTAGATCAGCAGATCCCAAGTCTTTGTCCGAAAGGTCGTCTAAATTGTTTACTATCCTTGCTCCTGTTGCTCGGGCTAGTTTGGTCATATCGCTTTCTTTAACTCGACGAACAGTAAGGATACTTGTTTTGGCAAGATAGTGCTGTGCGATATCGTCAATTCCTTTCTGGCATATGACAACATTTGCACCAGTAGCGACAATTTTGTCTACCATGTTCTTGAGCATCCTATTTTCTTCTTCTAAAAACATGTTCATCTGATCAGGCGAGTTAATATTTATCTTGGCATCAAATTCTGTCTTTTCAATTTCTAGAGCCGAATTAACGAGCGCTATTTTTGCCTTCTCAACCCTTTTTGGCATTCCACCGTGTACTACTTCCTTGTCGAGAACAATGCCCTTGATGAGCTTTGTGTCGGCGAGTGAACCCCCTGCCTTCTTCTCTACTTTGATATCGTCAAGATCTACTCTCGAACCTTTTCCATCTGCAATCTGTTCTGAAACTTGAAGAATGGCATTTACTACTATCTGTGATACTTGATCGGACTCTTTTGAGATGAGTTTTGTTTGCATAGCTGTTTTGGCAACCCTAATCAATTGTTCCTTATCATTAGGGTTAATCTTTTGAGCAATATTGTTGAGAATTTCGATAGCCTTTGTTGCGCTCTTTCTATATCCATCTACTATGATCGTTGGATGCACATCTTTTGTTATCAAGTCCTCTGCCTTCTCGATGAGTGCTCCGGCCAAAACTACTACAGATGTAGTTCCGTCTCCTACTTCGTTGTCCGTTGCCTTGCTTATTTCAACCATCATTTTAGCTGCTGGATGTTGGACATCGATCTCCTTGAGTATTGTAGCACCATCATTTGTGATTGTAACATCACCAAGACTATCTACGAGCATTTTGTCCATACCCCTGGGTCCTAAGCTTGTACGAACTATTTCGGATATCAGTTTCGCGGCTGTAATGTTATTTTTCTGGGCATCTCTGCCTTTTGTCTGACTTGCGCCTTCTTTCAATATGAGCACTGGCACTCCGCCAGCGCTCCCTTGTGTTGCTTGAAGAGACATACTTATTCATTTCACCTTTAAAATTTATAAAATAATTAAAATAGTTTGGGATATTTTAAACTTACTTTAGAACTTGGTCATATTTTCCAGACCCTATATCGGCATAGATTTCTTTAGCAGGTTTATTTTCCACCTGCATCCCTAAGCTAACACAGGTACCAATCACTTCTTTTACGGCATTCTTTACATCGTGGGCATAAGAACTATCAATTTTCATTTTTGCTATTTTTATAGCACTCTCCATGCTTATAGTACCAGCAATTGTCGTTCCTGCTGCCCCAGAGCCCTTGCTAACCCCAGCTTCTTTGTTTATCAAAGCTGCAGTAGGTGGGACACCTACATCAACAGTGAATTTCTTTGTATCTGGATCAACTTCGACTTTAACTGGTACCTTCATTCCTGAGAAATCCTTAGTTTTATCATTAATAGTATTTACAACTTGTAATACATTTATTCCCATAGGCCCCAGCGCCGGTCCCAAGGGAGGTCCAGCACTGGCTTCGCCCCCTGTAACCAATGCAGAGATTGATTTCTTCTCGGTCATGTAGCGAAAAAAAACCGAGATCCAAATATAAATGTGGTCGATAGGCGACTCTAGTTAACCATCGGGAAATAGCTTAGAGGAAAACAGTTTTGATCCGTACTAAGATTGAATTGTAACTACACTAAGTTTCAAGATAACGATGCTTGCCTAGTCATCAGCCTATTGGCCAGATTACCAGAATGAATACAATGAAATAAGGCTCAGGGACTAACGTGTTGCTTTCTTGAGATAGTTTGCGTCTACTGTCACCGGGATCTGATATGGAGAATCAAGCAAAACCACAGTAGCTTCTTGTTTCTCATAATCTACCCTTGTGATCTTTGCTTTCATAGCCTTGAATGGTCCTCCGATGACTTCGACTGTATCATCAATAGAAAGCTCTGTAACAACTGGTTTCTTGACAAGGTAACCCTCGATATCCTTAAAGGGGAGCTCTCCTCTTATCTGTCCTCTAATATGTCGAACTCCTGCCAGAGCCTGGAAGGCTACATTAGCATCAGGAGCTTCGACAATAATATAACCCTTGAAGTTTTCTAACAAGAGAATCGAATAGATTCCTATATTTTTCGATCTTATCTTGTTTTGTAATACGTTGGCCACTACACGCTCTTGTCCTCCTGTCGTTCTTATTGCGTAGAA
>JAICVG010000038.1 GCA_025935445.1 Nitrososphaera sp.
AGAAGCGCTTCAAGGAATACGAGGACATTTTTTATAACAACCCGCTTTTCAGGCAGAGGACTGAAGGCGTGGCAGTGCTATCAAAGGAAGATGCCATCAAGCTTGGAGTAACGGGCTCTGTTGTACGAGCATCTAATGTCCCATTTGATGTACGCAAGGCTGAGCCGTACGACATCTATAATGAAATCGATTTCAAGGTCCAGTATATGAAGACAGGCGACTGCTTTGCAAGGTCCTATGTCCCATTGCTTGACATGCAGGAGTCATGCTATATCCTCGAGCAACTGCTCGACAAAATGCCTGCTTCAGGAGAAGTGCGCGCCAAGCTCCAGCCAAATCCAAAGGGGCCGCCTGGAGAAGCTTACCGCCGTGTAGAATCTGGCAGAGGAGCTCTAGGATATCATATTGTAAGTGATGGGACACCCAAACCTTACAGAGTCAAGATATCAGTTGGCTCCTTCCGAAACATGCTTGCCCTACCACATTTGCTCGTTGGACAGAGGCTTGCAGATATGCCGGCTGTATATTGGTCTCTAAACTACTGGCCGGTGGAGGCTGACAGATAGTTAAATGGCTTCATATCCTCAAGACGTCCGCTTTGGAGGATTTGTAGGTAGCCTGATTTGGCTCATATTTTGGATATTAGTCATAGTAGCGCTCGTAGGGCTCCCGCTGATCTTTATCATCCTGTTTTATGTTCCACTGCCTGAAATTGACGGCAAAGTTTTAACGCCATATCTATTTCTCACATCTATACTATATCCGCAAAGTGCTTTCCCAGTCATTGAGACACTGCTTGCTAGTACGTTCTTTAAGGTCGCAGTGTTTCCAGGATTTACCTACGCTGCGCTTATTGCTGCAGCAACGATATTCATAGAGCGCAAATTTCTTGCCAAGATGCAACTCAGGGTGGGCCCACTCTATGCCGGCAAGATCGAGGGTATCCTGCAACTCATTGCAGATGGCTTGAAACTTATATCTAAAGAAATTATTATTCCCTCAGGAGCCGACAAGCTGATCTTTTGGGCGGCACCTATAGCGTATGTCGCGACTGCTGCAGCGGTTGTGGCTCTTATACCGGCCGGCCCCGGATTGGTGGTAGCAGACATTGATGTAGGCCTTCTTGCTGTATTTGCAATCCTTGGTTTCTTTCCGCTTATTGCCCTACTCTTCTCCTGGGCAAGTAACAGCAAGTACCCGTTCATAGGTGGACTTAGAGCTCTGCACCAGTTGATAGCCTTTGAAATTCCATTCTTAATCTCGGCCCTTTCAGTAGTCCTATTGTCTGGCACGCTTAACCTTACAGAAGTTGTTGAGTCGCAGATTCAATCATATTGGTTCATTTTTTTCCTGCCTATAAGCGCTTTTGTATTTTACATTTCATCGCTTGCCGAGCTTGAGAGGATACCCTTCGACTTACCGGAAGCCGAGTCCGAGATCGTAGCTGGATGGCTGACCGAGACATCCGGCATGATATACGGCCTTTTACAGCTAGGATCATACATCAAAACATATGCACTTGCGGCATTGTTTGTAATTCTATTCCTTGGAGGTTGGGCCGGACCTCAGATCTTCCCTACAGAAATCATCCCAGCGTCTGCTGACGCAATAATCCCGATAGGTACGTTATATGATGCAACCGTTGCTAACGCCATCTTTTGGTTCACGCTCAAGACATTTGGCGTGATAATGCTAATGCTCCTGCCCAGAGGCATTAGTCCCAGAATCAGGATAGACATCCTGCTTCACACCGGCTGGTACAAACTCATCGTTCTTGCTTTTATCAACATGTTCATAGCCCTTGCACTAATATATGGGGGGGTACTTGGTCCTGGTGGTCTACTAGTTAGATGACATCAGCAAGTGGCTTTATCAAATCCATTGAATCTGGCTCAAAGCACCTTGTTATCAAGCGCTTTACTCTACGTTATCCAGAGCAAAAGCTCAAATTCGTAGGAGATGGTTATCAATTTGACCCAAAAAGGGGTGTTGGCATTGCAGGTTATAGAGGAAGACATATTCTATTCCATGATAAATGTACAGGTTGTCAGCTCTGTGCTATAGCATGTGAAGGCATCGCAGAAGCAATTGGAATGGTTAAGGTAGAAGACGAGCAGCAGTGGAAACAAAACAAAAAAGGGATAATGCCGCAGATTGACTACGGCAAGTGCGTGTTCTGCGGCCTTTGCGTTGATGCATGCCCCTTTTATGCACTCTTTATGACAAATGACTATGAGCTATCAGCGTTTACAAAGGAGCATCTCATTTACACACCAGCTCAGCTTGCAGTCAAGCCCAAGTACCAAGGTGATGTAGAGATCGTAATAGACGATAGAGGGGCAACACATGGCTGACCCGGTCTTTATTGCCGTCGCAGTCCTTACAGTTGGCACCGCTATCATTTCACTTGAAGCACGTGAGCTGATCTATGGCGCAATCTCGCTTGCGATCGCAATGCTTGGTATTGCCGGCTTTTTCCTTTTATTAGATGCGCCATTCGTAGCAATGTTTCAGATAGCAGTTTATGTTGGCGCTGTTGCAGTACTTATTATATTCACAGTCATGTTGGTGAGAACCCAAGCGCTCTTTACTACAAAGGAAGACAAGAAGAGAAAGGGTGCAGGTATTGCGCTAATGCTGATAATAATGTCAAGCCTTGGGGCACTTCTGCTTACGTCAGGGCTCAGTGGCCAGTTTGGTGACTTTAATAGCTCTCCTGCAGTCAACTTTACAGAGATCGGCGAGCTGATGCTGACGTACTATGCTCCCGCTCTCATCATATTGGGGCTAACGCTGGCAGGATCTGTTATTGCAGCACTTGCACTCGCACGTAGGGAGAATATCGCAGAGGAGGAACAGGAAGAAGACGAGGAGCAGCGACATCATGAGCGAACTACTTGATTTCGTCATTGTTTCGATGGTGCTTGTTGCCATCGGAATCTACGGTCTTGTCGTGAAACGTAACGCAATTAGGATGCTATTTTCGATAGAAATCATTGTTAACGCTGCAAACCTCTTGCTTGTCGCCTTTTCAAGGGGCCTGCCAAATGCACAAGGGCAGGTAGTTGCCCTCTTCTCGATAGCCATTGCAGCTGCGGAAGTAGCCGTGGGTCTTGGGCTTATCATAGTAGCTTACAGGCTATACAAAGAAATTGATGTTGCAGAATTAAGGAGCATGCGAGGCTAGGAGCAAATCTAAAAAATGGCAGAGTCATATTTCCTGTTGGCAGCAACCTTTATTCCTCTTTTGCTGGCACCAGTTGCTTACGCGATAGGCAGAAAGGCTGGCGCTAAGTCGGCAACTTGGTTTTCCTTTGGTGCTCTAGCAGTTTCTACGGGGTTAATGTTGATACCGGCAATTGGGGTCTATACCGGCCAACAGACAGTTTATGTCGAGCAATATGCATGGGGCCAGTTTGGCAACTTTGGTCTGAGGCTTGACGGACTAAGCCTGCCTTTTGCACTAATTATCTACATTCTCTGTACAGTAATTGCGCTCTATTCAAGGCCTTACATGGTTCACAAGGTGAAAGAGGATCTCCCTGGGCATGGTAATGGAGGAGAAGGAGGAGCAGCTGGAGTAGGAGGAGTAGGGCATGGCAGCAGCAATGATCCTTCAGTTCACGGCTCACATGCTCCCCCTAGTGAAAATATTGAATCCAGCTCGCAGGCGACAGTACTTGATACTCAACAGTACGTCAACAGCCAGGTAGCGCTTTACTTTGCACTTTATCTAACCTTTTCCATGGGGATGCTTGGCACAGTACTAGCAACCAACCTCATCCAATTCTATGTATTCTTTGAGCTGATGCTTGTTCCGTCATTCTTCCTAATTGCATTCTATGGCTATGGTGCAAGACGAAGGATAGCTCTGATGTTCTTTTTCTGGACCCATGCGGGGGCTGTCGTTCTGCTTCTTGGTCTTTTGGCCATGGGATTCTTTGCAGGTGGCTTTGATTTTGACACAATTAGGACAAATGCAAGCAACATCCCAGCGCAGTGGCTTCCGCTGATCGTGTTTGCACTTGTAATAGGGCTGGGTGTCAAACTTGCGGCCTTTATGCTCCACATTTGGCTACCGTACGCCCATGCAGAGGCTCCTACGCCTGTCTCAGCACTTTTGTCTCCTGCTATGATCGGCATCGGTGCATATGGTCTATTGCGACTTTGGATGGAGCTTCTCGCAGGTACAGGCAGCTACGAGCAGTACAGTTTGTATATCAACATGTGGGGTCTTGCCACTATGATATATGGAGGTGCGATGGCGCTAATGCAGGACGACATTAAGAGGGTGCTCGCTTATTCCAGCATCAGCCAGATGGGTTACATACTATTTGGTCTTAGCTCTGAAAGTATACTTGGCATAACCGGCGGAACAATGATGTATATAACTCACGGCCTTGGCAAGGCGATCCTTTTCATGATGGCTGGCTCAATCATCCTTCAGACTGGCACAAGAAGCATGTCCAAGCTTGGTGGACTTGCAGGCAAGATGCCTTATACTGCAGTGATTGCAATGATAGGTGCACTTACTATTATTGGCATACCGCCGACAAGCGGCTTTATGGCTGAATGGATATTGTTTAACGGCGTATTGCAAACTGCAACAGCACAGATGGATCCACTTAGGACAACAATGTTTGCGCTTGGCATCCTTGCAACCGTGCTTTCGTCTGCCTACATCCTTTGGTTGTACAAGCGCATATTCTTTGGCAAGATACCGGAACACCTAGCGCACGTCAGGGACCCGAACTGGTACATCACTGCTACAATGGGAGTACTTGCTGCACTGACACTTATAATAGGTGTTTATCCCGATTTGTTCCTAAACCCCATCACAGATTATTACAGCGATGTCATGTTTCAAGGACAGGAAGGCGTTGTGCTGCCTGTACCGTCACAAGACACAGGCACAGAATTAGGAGTCCCACCGGAAAATACAGAACAAAATTCAGGAGGAGGAGTTGAGACTGCTGGAGCAGAAGAAGAAGGACAGTAGGAGAGAGGAGGATGTGACTTATAGATGACATCTATAGGGTTTGAAGGAATTGCAATCAACGTTTGGCTCGTGTGGGTGCTACCCTTTGTCGGTGCCGCAATAATTGCCGCAGTTGCACGGGCAGGCCACCGTGCTCGAGATTATACTGCAGTAGGATTTGCTCTGGCTAGTGCGATTTCTGCTGCGACCCTGATGCCTCTTGCTCTGGAGGGAGCGGAGGTGCATAGCCAGATACCGTGGATATCTTCGCTTGGTCTTGAGGCTGGTGTGCTTGCAGATCCCCTCTCTATCATCATGACAAATCTAGTTGCATGGATCTCGTTCCTTATCATGGTATACTCGACAGGATACATGCACGGCGACAAAGATCTCACGCGCTACTGGTTCTTCATGCTCTTTTTCATAGGGTCTATGCAGCTAATCGTCCTATCAGACAACCTGCTTATGCTCTTTTTTGGGTGGGAAGGTGTAGGCCTTGCGTCATATGCACTTATTGGCTTCTGGTACTATGACAGGAAGAAAGACTATGTAGGGGTTGAGGGTCACATTGCAGGCGGCATCCCAATGTGGACTTCGCCCACACATGCAGGCATGAAGGCTTTCCTCATGACTCGCGCAGGAGACGTTATGATGCTTGCCGGTATGTTCCTGATCTTCGTGTACGCCGGAACCTTTGGATTCGTGGAGCTGGCCGAAGATCCAGCATGGGCGATCGCTATGTCACAGCAGAACTTGCTTGTTCCCGCAGCCGTCCTACTCTTTGGCGGCGCCATAGGCAAGTCTGCGCAGTTTCCGCTCAACGAGTGGCTACTAGAAGCCATGACTGGCCCAACAGCAGTCTCTGCGCTTATACACGCTGCAACAATGGTTAAGGCCGGTGTGTTCTTGGTAGCGCGTATTGGGCCACTATTCTTTGCTCTTGCGTCTGCAGGAGCCTTCAGTGTTGAACAGTTCTTTGAAGTGATTGCATGGGTAGGGGCAATCACTGCGTTCTTGCTCGCGACGCAGGCCCTGGTAAATCCTGAGATAAAAAAAGTCCTTGCATATTCGACAGGCTCACAGATTGGTTACATGATGATGGGTCTTGGCATCGCCGGACTTTCAGTCAACTTCGTTGAGGGTTTCACTGCAGGATTCTTTCTCCTGATAAGCCATGCAATCTTCAAGGCTTCTCTCTTTATGGGAGCCGGCGCTCTTCTCCACGGCGTAGGATCAAGGTTCATGAACGACATGGGGGGGCTTAGACATCATATGAAAAAGACATATGTATTCATGCTGCTGGCAGGCCTATCGCTTGCAGCCGCCCCTCTCATCACATTAGGCTTTTGGAGCAAGGATGCAGTCTTTGCGTCAGTGCTTGAATCCGGTTACACGTTCTCTCAGCCACTCTTCATAATAGCAGTAGTGGTGGCAGTTATGACTGCGTTTTATACCTTCAGAATGTTAGGGATGGCGTTCTTTGGTAAGAAGAGTAGGCATATTGAGGAGATGGAACACAGGGGTCATCACGTGCATGATGCGGGACCTAGAATGTGGGTTCCATATGGGATACTAGCCATTGCTTCTATAGCAATAGGCGTCATCGGCTTTGTATTTGAGGCTGACTTAGAACACATTCTGGGCGAATACCTTGCCGAATCGTTTGGTATTCAAGGGGTGGAGGAGGCAAGCGAGGAAGCTCCGCTCACCATTGCACCAGAAGGCGACAGAACTTGGTTTGGGCTAAATCCAATTGCTGCAATTGCATCTATTGGCGCATTTGCAATAGGGGGCGCGCTGGGCTATGTATTTTACATTGGACGCCAGGCAAATCCGCAGATCATTTCAAGAAGCATCGTCACTAGGGCTATTTGGAAATTCTTCTATAATAGATGGTACCTCAACAGTGCGCTCTATTGGGGCGCTGTGATAGGGCCACTTGCGATTTACCGCTTTATCTGGAGATATTTTGAAAGTACGATTATCGATGGCATCAACCCTGCTCTACAGCAGTCCATGTCTTACATGTCGGGGATAGTCAAGGCAGGTCAGAGTGGCATCACACAGACATACCTTTTCGTATTCGCAGTGGGCATCATGATAATTGTGATGCTCCTGTTCTTGTAGTAGAGAGGTGTATTGATAAAAAATGGTTGACCTCCTCTCCTCTCCGATACTCGTAACGATAATACTGGGCTCAGTTGGTCTTGCAATCCCTGCCATTGACGCGGGCAGACGTGAAAAAGGGAGAGACAGAAATAAGCTTTACAGTGCAATTGCATTTGGCGCTCTTATTGTGGCTATAGCCATTATCGTTTTTCGCGTCCTTACCGGTGAAGTGCTACCGGCTGTGGCATTTTCGCAGGAAGTGGTAGTAGATGACATGTTTGGCTCGTTCTTTGCCATTGCGTTCTTGATTGTGTCGATAATGGTCACCGCCTCATCTTGGAATTATTATAAGGGTAGGTCGAACCCTGCTGCATACTATTCTCTGCTACTGCTCTCCAGTATCGGCATGGTCATCATTGCGTATTCAACCGACCTTGTAATGCTATTGGTCGCATGGGAGCTGATGTCTCTTCCAACCTATGCACTGGCTGGCTTTTCAAAGCGCGACCCAATATCAAATGAGGCAGCAATCAAGTATTTCATGTTTGGCGCGCTATCATCTGCAATTATTGTTCTTGCCATAGGACTTGTGTATGGAATAACAGGTACAACTAACATAGGTGATTCCATAACTGCGCTTGCTAACCTAGATGCAAGCCTCACACCTATTGGACTGCTTGCTGTGGCATTGTTCATCGCTGGCTTTGGCTTCAAGATGGGCCTTGTGCCGTTCCACATGTGGCTGCCAGATGCGTACGAAGGCTCCCCCACCACCATCGGCGCACTGCTGGCAGCAGGCACCAAGAAGGCAGGCTTTGCCGCTGCACTCAGAGTGATCGTGCTTGGAATATTTGCCCTCAACCTTGACTGGACACTTACTCTTGCAATAGTAGCGGTCTTTACCATGACACTTGGTAACCTTGGTGCGCTGGTGCAAAGAAGTGTGCCAAGGATACTTGCATACTCTTCTATTGCACAGGCAGGTTATATCATGATAGGTATTGCGCTTGCTCCCTACTCTGACCAGGCGCTCTCAGGTTCACTATTTCATATAATGAATCATGCAGTTATGAAGTCTGCCGGAT
>JAICVG010000149.1 GCA_025935445.1 Nitrososphaera sp.
GCACCTGGAGTTGAAGAAGATCCTCTCAAGATCGCCACTTCTGCAGTTGAGAGTACACCGGCGACATCTATTGAACTGGTGGCTAACGGTGACAATGTGGTGGGAATCCATATTGGAAGTATCAAGGAAGCGTTTGACAAGGCGATTGCGCAGCTTCAGTCAATCTCGACCGTCGAGGCTGAGTCGGTCAAATGTGCTATAATAAGTGCAAGCGACGAAGCCAGCACACATTCGACTCTTGCCAGTGCGCTCAACTCACTTTGGAACTCTATCCACATCGTCAAGGAGGGTGGCACGGCAATACTGCTTGCAGAAACCCGCGAAGGAGTTGGGGGCGGAGCGCTTCAGATGTTCATAGAGGGCCGGCTCAAGCCAGAGCAGCTGCACTTAAGCCCCTACATTGATGGTCTTGAACATTTGCTGTTCATGGAACAGCTGCGGCTGAAATATGGGATGGGGCTTGTCTCTACTCTTCCCCATTATTATGCCAAGACAAAACTTGGTTTTGCCACTTACTCTGGCACAAAAGACATCTTGCAAAAATTGCAAGAAAAGCATGGCAAGAACTTCAGGACACTCGTCTTATCAAATGCAGATATAACCCTGCTCAAGCCCAAGGCAGGATAGAACTTGGGATGGGTGCAGTCACTATGACGATGCCAAGGGTTACGAAAAAGAGCATCTTGCGCCTTTGAGAGAGTGATGTGACATCATCTAAGGGAGTATTACTAGGCATCCTCTGACTAAGTATCAGGACTAGTATTGCCATCGGCCAAAATCCCATCAGGAACAGCGCTCCTATGCCCGCATAGGTGATAATTCTGTGCCAGCGCTCTCCAAACATAGCACGAGCAAGATGCCCGCCATCAAGCTGCCAAGCAGGGATGAGGTTGATGGACGTAAGTGCAAATCCTATCCAGGCAGCAAAAAGAAGAGGGGACATTACTAGAACCATGTTCTCCACCACCTTGCCGGTCATATGGAGTGTAGCAATCATGAGCAGGCTAGTATTGAATGAAAATAGCCGGTTTTCCTCAGATAGCGACTGGTACTCCTCTAGAGGTATGAGGGTAGATATAGAAGAGCCATAGATCGATACAATTATCGTTATTATCAATCCTGCAATTGGTCCAGCAATGCCTACATCAAACATGACATTTTTGTTGGGCATATTGCTCTGCTGGGTTATCAAGGCGCCAAATGTCGGTATAAAGCCGGGAACACCTGGTATAAAGTATGGCCATGACGCCTTGATATTATAATGCTTGAGAGCTATCATATGCCCAAGCTCATGTATACCCAGTATACCTATGAGCGACATAGTGTAAGCTCCTGCAAGCAGGACAGGATCACTTACATAGGTCTTTGCAAATATAGTGCTTGAGCGCATGAAGCCGTCATAGAATACAAAGGTGACGGCAATTGCAAAGAATATGAGATGCAAAGGCAGTTTTCTTTTGACTCTAATCTTTTGTTTTGGAACCTTAAATACTGCGATAACTATGCCATCCGCTATCTGGAGCCTTATTGCGGACGACAAGGCAGGCATCAGTCTTGAGAAATATTTCTGCCTTCTGGCACTGGCGATCATGCCAATCTTGCTTAGCTCTTTGAGCAAGTTTGGGAACTTATCTTTGATGTCAGTATCGGCTATCAGAAACTCAATGTAGTCTTCCCTGACATTCAGCTGTGTATCTTTTAACGTAAAAAATGATGAAACTATTGGAATTACACGAGAATAATCGCTGTTCAGGAAAGTAGTAGCCACTGAAGATTCCTTTTAGGTTTAATCCAATTAAAATATTGTTATCCTTCAGAGGACATGTAAGGTTAAATAGTGTCTTTCTGTTGTTGTAGTAGTTGTTACTTTGCAAACAGCTCTGCGAAAAGTAGGCGACTATGTTATACGCCGCTGCGAAGCAAGTGATCTCCAAGCTGTAATAGATATTAACATGGCCGCTCTGCCAGAGCACTACTCAGATTACTTTTTTGAATCGATTCTGCGAGAGCTTCCAGAGGCGTTCATACTTGCAGAGCTAAACGACAAAATAGTCGGCTACATCATGTGCAAGATCGAGTTTGGGTTTTCAAACTTTCGCAAACTAGGTTTTGTTAAGAAGGGTCACGTTGTTTCTGTTGCGGTGTTAGAAGAACACAGAGGCAAGAGCATTGGCAAGGCACTGATGGTTGAAGGAATTAACGGCGTAATGCATAGAAAAGCTGACGAGATATACCTAGAGGTAAGAGTCAGCAATACAAGCGCAATCAAGATGTATCAGAAATTGCTTTTTGAGATAAAATCCAGATTGCGATCTTATTACAGGGACGGTGAGGATGCCTACCTTATGGCGCTAGATCTGAGCTAAAAGATTATTAAGATGCTGCAAATGCCTCTCCGCTATGAATGTTAAAAGGAAGGGAAGCAAAGGAGCCGGCGCTGTCCTTCTTTTTGCATCTATTGCGGTGTTTATCGCTTACGCATATTTCCTGCTAGGAACAGAATGGAGTATGTTGATACTACAGTTCACCGCCTTAGCTGCAGTAACAATCCTTCTGGCGGTGCTTGGGTGGATAGGATATACAATGCTTACTGCGCCAAGGGAAGAGGAAAAGCCGGGCTAGTTTTCACTGAAACATCAGCCACTATCTGGTATATCCTTGGGCCTACTCCTCTCACCACTCTAACCTGCTGTACAACATGGTTGTATTTTACAAAAGCGTTATGCGCGTCCTGTAATCCCAGCTCCTGGCTTGTCTTTTTGTTATCGGCCCTGATATGAATGAAGTAATGCACAACACCTTTTTTCTTGAGTGCAAGTACTGCAGAATCAACGAACTCTTTAGCTCTCTCAGGAAGAGGCATAAGCACTCTGTCGGCCTGACCTGCAAGTTCATCTTTGATTACCTTACCAGCATCGCCATGAATTGAAACAACCCTGTCCTGTACTTTGTTCAACTTAGCATTTGCTTCACACAATTCTGCAGCAACAGCATTAGAATCAATGCTGTATACTTTACACGTCTTGTTCATTCTTGCCATCAGAACCGAATAGGTGCCCACTCCTGCGAACATATTGACTATGGTTTCGCCTTCGCCCACCATGTTTGCAATCCTGAGCCTCTCCGTTGAGAGCCGGGGTGAAAAATATGTTTTGGCGACATCTACTCTAAACCTACAGCCATGCTCCTTGTACTCAGTAACTGTTCTGTTCTCGCCTGCAACAAACTCTAAGTTGCGGACGCGATAATCACCTTTCACTGGCGAGACCTGAGCAAAAACCACCTTGGCAGTCTTAACATGAGCAAGGATTATGTCAGCTATAAGCTTCTTTTTTGGCATCAGGTTGTCAGGTATCTTGATGATTACGATATCACCTATCTGGTCAAACGCCGAATACACTTGTGAGACTTCGTCTGACGACAGAATGTTTGATAGCATATTTTTCAGCATGTGTGGCATTTACTGAATTTTCGTGTAGTAATAGTTGCCAGATTCCTTCTGTTCGCGGTCAAGCCTGCCGCCCTCTTTGTTGACGCGCGGCCTGCCCGTTGTTTCGTCACGCCTATATGTAATTGAAAGTGCCTTGAGAAAGCGGTTCATACCCTCCTCTTTTTTAATTGGCTCAGTGGCAGAGCCTTCAAGGCCCGGCTGTCCTTCAAATATTACCAAACTATCAGCCACCAGATCGATTAGCTGTATATCATGGTCAATAATAATTGCTGACTTACCCTGAGCCCTTACAAAGCGTTGGAGGAACTTGGCTACTGCTATCCTGTCTTCCGCATCAAGAAATGCAGATGGCTCGTCCAGCGCGTAAATATCTGCTTGGCGCAAGAGAGACGCTGCTACTGCGACCTTCTGGAGCTCGCCACCGCTCAGATTCTTGACATTCTTTTCATAGAGTTTCTTTACACCCATTGGAATAATGATCTGCTGTTCTACAGATGATCCTTCAATTGGGTTCTGATATGCCATATACATCAGAGACCGTACGTCACCAACATACTCTTGATTCAGGTACTGCGGCTTGTAGGATATTGTGGCACCGACATCTATTTTGCCTGAATCAGGCTTGTCTACGCCTGCCAGCATGCGCATAAAAGTAGTCTTGCCAAGTGCGTTGGCACCAATGATTCCGATTATCTCACCTCTTCTTATCGTGCCAGCCGCCACCTTGAGTTTAAATGATGGAAATGATTTGGTCAAGTTGCCATAGCTGGCAATAGAGATATCCAGAAGGACATCTTCATTTGAAGAAGTAATATCAAATCTAAACGCCTTTTCTCGAAAGCGCACATTTTCAGCAGGCAAAAAGCCTTCAAGGAAATTGTTGATGCCAACTTTGGTGCTCTGCATACCAGAAACGATACCATATGCTCCCGGCTCACCGTAAATAATATGGACATAGTCTGACAAGTAGTCAAGAAGCGTCATATCGTGCTCTACAACCATCACATTCTTGCCCTGCTCTGCCAGCTCTCTTATCACTTTGGCAACTGTAAGCCGTTGGTAGACATCGTTGTACGAGGATGGCTCGTCAAAGAAATAATATTCAGCATCCTTTGCAGCAGCTATAGCCACTGCAAGTCTTTGGAGCTCGCCACCGCTCAGC
>JAICVG010000003.1 GCA_025935445.1 Nitrososphaera sp.
AAGAACTGGGGCAGGCCGCGTGTAATAGAGAAGGAGAGTATCATTAAGTTTAGCATAGACACCTATCCCCACACTTTCAACAATTACGATCGAAACCAGGGACGCGTGTTGATTGCACCGCATAGTCCAGATCCAGTCTTCTTTGGTATAAGAGGCGAGAGTCCGGATATAGTAGAGTTGGCGCTCCCTGCGTTGCATCCAGGAGAAGAGATAGAGGGCTGGACAGTTTTTCGCTCAAACCAAGGAACGAACATGCACCTACAAAATGAGATCAGTATTGCCAATGTCAAGGCATACACAGCAGGATATATCAGATGCAAGATTAGTAGCAAGCCATATACAATTGAAGGCGGTCATGTTATTTTTACGGTCAAGCAGGATAGCGCAGAAATGCAAGCAGCGGTCTATGAACCAACTGGGCTTGCCAATGTCGCAACCAAGCTTGAAGATGGCGATGTCATTGAAATTGGTGTTGGGGTCAGAAAGGGAACTACCAAACACCCCAAAATTCTAAATGTTGAATATTTGTGGGTGCTCAAGCTCGCGCCTGTTTATGAAATGTTGAACCCATTGTGCCAAATGTGTGGCAAGCGTATGAAGTCAGAGGGCAGAAATAAGGGCTATCAGTGCGACAGGTGCAAGCACAAAGACTACAACACAAAAAAGATTCTGGTACCGCAGGAGCGTAGAATCAAAACTGGATTATACATCCCAACGCCAAAAGCACACAGGCATCTGACAAAGCCGTTACAAAGGTACGGCATTGAAAAGACAAAATTCCTGTTTGAAAAAAGTAGTAGCGAGGGGTTGATTTGAACTTACGGCCACCTGCAATTTTGCAAAAGTGGAAACCGCTCTGCGGGTTATGAGCCCGCCGGGATAACCTGGCTTCCCCACCTCGCTGACAGCATCTTGACACAAGGGGAATATATCTCTGTCTGCACGGAATGATCGAGAAGGAATACATAACAGCGACTAGCATAGTCACATTTTTTCCGTCTTGTCAAAAGACACCTACCGGCTTCCATTCAAGATCGGATTGACACCTTCAGAGCAGATGCCGCTATATAATATTCTCCGCAATAATTCTTGTTTTTGAAATAACCGTTGAAGGCGCATAGATATATTTTACCTAAAGGGAAAATGTGGCATTTCGCTTATGTGGGCATTGTACTTGCCTATGTAGGTTGTGTACATCCATTCTCCTTTATGGATACACCAAAACGATAAGCAAAATCCGATTCCTACGCATAGCAAAAAGGTAAGTAAATGAGAGAGAGAGAGAGAATAAACCGGAAATCTTAATACGATATAACAGATGGATATAATTCAAGTACTAAAGCAAAAAAAGAGAAAAGACAAATAGATAGATATCACTCCTATGCATCAGCAATTTGTCAATCCTTAATAATAGCAGCGAACAATTGCCTTGTTCTGTTCAGTTGCTGTTGACATAGCAGTATCCTTTATCTTGTATCTATTTATTATTGAATCTCAAATGGCTAGATTTATTTCTGTCTTTGCCCATTGTCAAATGGGCATGAATGCCAAATCACTCAGCGACATCGACTTTGAAAAGCGCAAGGGACTTCTGCCTGTAGTAGTACAGGACAGAAAGACCAAAGACATTCTGATGCTAGCGTACGCCAATAAGGAAGCTCTTGCGAACACCATCAAGACAGGCAATGCTTGGTTCTGGAGTACGTCACGCAGCAAACTGTGGATGAAAGGTGAGGAGTCTGGCAATGTCCAGCCAGTGTACAGTATATTGGTCGACTGTGACTCGGATTCTATCTTGTATATGGTGGATTCAGACAAGCCAGCGTGCCACACAGGCAATCGGTCCTGTTTCCACAATTTACTAACATAATTCATTGAATATAACACATTTTTATATTATTATGCTTCTTGTTATAATCTGTGTATTATACCCTGTTTAGCATTACAAAACATAGACAGCAAAAAATTTAGTAAAACTAAAATGTTGCTTAGAGAAGTTTTAATCATATACTAATTGAGAGAGAATTGAAAACATGGGAAGTATCAAATCGCTAAAGTGCAGAGAATGTCTCAAAGAATATGAGCCACAATTTCGTTATGTATGCGAAGAGTGCTTTGGTCCTCTGGATGTCACATACAAGGAATTATCTATAAGTAGACACACTTTTGAATTAAGGGAAAAGACATACTGGCGTTATTTTGAGCTCCTGCCAATTGCAAACAAAAGCAATATTGTAAGCCTGAACGCAGGTCTCACACCGCTACAGAATGCAGACAGGCTGGGCAACAGGCTCGGGCTGAAAAGTTTGTACATCAAGAATGACTCTGTTAACCCGACGTTTTCATTCAAGGATAGACCCGCTGGCGTTGCAGTTTCAAGAGCCAAGGAGACAAGATTAAAGGCGGTGGGCTGTGCGTCTACAGGCAACCTGGCAGCTGCAACTGCTGCTCACGCAGCCAAGGCGGGCCTGCCATGCTATATCTTTGCGCCGTCTGACATTGAGCATGTCAAGATCGCTCAAGCGCTTTCATACGGCGCCGAATTTGTTGCAGTTGAAGGCACCTATGATGATGCCAACAGGATTGCTTCTATGATCGGAGATAAGAAAGGAATAGGTATCGTCAATATTAACATGAGGCCATACTATGTAGAGGGATCAAAGACGCTTGCCTATGAGGTTGCTGAGCAGATGGATTGGCAGGTACCAGAGAGCCTGATAATCCCGGTAGGAAGTGGTGCCATGCTCAACGCGATATGCAAGGGTTTTGAAGAGCTTCACTCGCTTGGTCTGATTGACAGTCCCAAGAATATGAAAGTGGTTGCAGCACAACCGCGCGGCTGTGCGCCTATAGTTGATGCATTCAAGCACAACAGCGACGAAGTGATCCCTGTTGAACGTCCAGAGACAATTGCGAAAAGCTTGGCAATTGGAGACCCCGGCGATGGTATTTATGTTTTGAAAAGACTAAAGCAGTACAATGGGCTTGCAGAAGAGGCAAGCGATCAGGAGATCGCCGATGGCATTATGCTGCTTGCCCAGACAGAGGGTATTTTCACTGAGCCTGCAGGCGGCGTGTCAGTTGCAGTATTGAGGAAGCTGGTAGAAGAAAGCAAGATAGAGAAGGATGAGCGCATCGTTTGTTATGTCACGGGCAATGGTCTGAAAGCTACAGAAGCGATTATAGGTCTACTACCAAAACTAAATACTATCAAGCCTGATGCAGCAGAAGTTTCAGCAATTATAAGGGGATAATGTTGGCAAAGGTTGAATTTGTAGTTCCTTCAGTATTGAACAAAGGACAGGGAGAGAAAAAGATCTCGATACAGGCTTCCGATATGCAGGATGCCTTTGCAAAAGTTTCGGAGCAGATGGGCGATGACTTTAGGCGAAGGGTGTTTGATCATAATGGCAAACCAAGATCGCTTATCAATATCTACATCAATGGCAAGAATGTCCGCTTTACTGGCATTACGTCCGCTCAACTAAAGGACGGTGATTCTATTTACATCCTGCCAGCGGTGGCCGGAGGGGCGGAGTTGACAAGTGAGGAGCTTCAGCGCTACTCCAGGCAGGTGATGCTTGAAGAGATTGGCTTTGAGGGCATGGAAAAAATAAGGAATGCACAGGTATGTGTGGTGGGAGCAGGCGGCATAGGCAACCCGGTTGCCACGCAGCTAGTGGCAATGGGAGTCGGCAAAGTACGTATCGTTGACAGAGACGTTATTGAAGTTACCAACCTGCACAGACAGCATCTCTACACTGACGACGACATTGGCCGCGTAAAGGTGGAGGCTGCTGCAGAGCGGCTGTGCAAGCTAAACCCTACAGTCAAGGTAGAGCCAGTTCCAACGTCTGTAACTAAATATACTGCTGAAAACCTCATCAAAGGTTTTGACATTGTCATTGACGCATTAGATAGCGTCGATGCTCGCTATGCTCTCAATGACGCATGTATCAAGCACAATATTCCACTGATCTATGCTGGAGCACTTGGCATGCTGGGATCGGTCTGTACAATTCTACCAAACAAGACTGCATGCCTGCGCTGTATGTTTCCTGAGTTGAACGAAGAGGAAATGCCAGCGTGCAGCACTGAAGGCGTGCACCCATCTATACTGTATCTGGTTGCAGGCATACAGGTATCAGAGACAGTCAAGATAATCACAGGCAGAGAACCGACGCTGGCAAACAAGCTGCTCTACATTGATCTGAATGAGCTATCATTTGAGCGCATCCAGATGTTCCGCCAGGAAGAGTGTCCATCATGTGGAATTGCACGGAAGGAAAGCAAGTTGGCAGACAATGAGCTGATAATTGAAGAATTATGTGGTAGGGATAGGGGCAAGCGTACATGGACAGTCACCCCTACAGAGCCTACGCCTGTCAACCTGAGCTCCATGATCAAGAATGCCGAGTCGCTTGGCTATCAGGTCAAGACAAGGGGGAACCTTGGAATAACTGCAGTCAATTCAGGCAGGATGTCTGTAAGTTTCCTCTCAAGTGGCGCTGCTACAATTGTTGGCGCAAAGGACAAAGAAGATGCAGTCAAGATCTACAAGACATTTGTAGAGCAACCCTAGCCACCCATAAACTCCGTCATGCTCGATTGGGTCCTCCTTTCTTCCTTGAAGATCAATTTTAGTTCTAGTGCTATTGATTCAACTCTGCTGCGCAAATAATCGTTAATTTTGTATTGTTTGCACATGTCAGTTGCAATGCCAAGGTATTTTTCAACTGCCCCTCTTGTCACTGTTTGGATCAATGCGCAGCCGCAGTCAATGCACTTGCCCATCAGAGGCATTCTACGGAACTTGGCGCCACACGTCGTGCAGCGAAATGTCTGCGAAGAATAGGATCTCATATTACCGATTATGTCAGGCAGAATGTGCGTAGTAAGCACCATTGCGGCAACTTCGTTAGCGTCTACTGCGTTTATTAGTTTTGCAGTATCAAACTGCATTTTCAACTTCTCTTCCATGGTGTTAAGAGTAGAGTAGGCGCTCCTCTGCGCCTTTGTGACGAGCGTGTTGGTTAAATGAGTAAAGCCATAGTCAAAGAACTGACGCGCATCGCCTATCCTGTTCTTGATGGTCTCTGTCATGTCAGCTACGTCGGCAGCATTGGCCTGCTTCCATGTCGCTTCATAGAATTCAAGCGAGTACGTGCTTGCAATATCTACGTTGTGCGCCTGACGCTGAACCTCGTGTGGGAGCACAATAGGCTGTATAAGTAATGGCGCGTCCATCAGCCCACCTATCTTGTCTGGTAAAAAGTCATAGGAAAAGTTCAGAAATGCATCCATTATGAGCATCATAGAGTCGGCGTCGCCATCACAGTCCCGGCGCTTGGCAGAGTGCCATATTGGCGATGCCAAACAAACCTGCGAATCAGCAAAACCAATTATCCTTCCCACAATGCCTACCGATGTATGTGGTGCAAGACCTACGATCAGGTGACCAATAAGGCCATCAATTGAAGATAAGCTGTAAAATGGCTCTAAGTCATATAACTTGACAAGCTCTTCATCAATGTACTTCGCTGTATTAACAAGGTGCTTTGCAGAGTCGCGAGGGACTATGACATCCTGCATCATCAACTCTACAATCTGATCTGGTGAGGTTAGATCTCTGCCAAGATAATCATGTGTGTATCCAAGCTCTCTTAACTTCTCAATGCTGACAGATATCCATACCGGCTTGAAGTGGGTGAGCGGCTCATTGGTAGCATCGAATCGGATCGTGCCATCTTTGAAGGCATGGAGGCCATGCTTTTGGCGCAGGATCCCCTTTTCCAAAGGCTCTGCGGATCTATGGGTGCTCATGAGCGACTTGACTCCCTTGAAGGGCTCTTGCGGATCTACGCCCAGCTTTTTCTTTGCCTGCTCCAGCGCGAACTTGAGCGGAAAGCTGACTGAGGAGTAAGTTCGGCCTTCTTTTCCGCAACGTGCACATTTTTCCCCATCTTCAACTTCCTCTCTGCATACGACGCACAGGTTGCGCAGCATAGCCGAAGCACCACACACTCTACAATGCGTGCCGATACAGGGCAACCTGCAGCTATTGCAATATCTGTTCGCTATTTGAGTATAGAAGGAGTCTTCTTTACAGGCCTTTAGGATGTCGCGAGTTGAGCCACCTTTTGTCCCGATTGGGAAGAGCACATGTACTGGCGGCTTCATCTTGCGCTCAGCTGCCTTTTCTGGCCTGCCGACTCTCACAGCAATAGCAGAGGAAAACTTGGGCATCACAAGAACACCGGATGTCTTGTTGACAAATTCTATGGCATTGTTTGATTCAAAAACGGCTGGCCCGCCGAGAAGCCTTTTCAATGAAGTTGCTTGGTTGCTGTCATCAAGGCTGATTTGGTCATGCATTATAGAATGGACTATGCCCAGCCGCTCTAAGATGTCCTTTAATCTAGTGTCAAAGGGCAACTGCATGTCACTAGATAGCCTGTCTTTCAGATAGAGTACTTCCTCAACCGTGAGGGAGTCCCAATAGAACAAATACTTCGGATGCAATGCCAGTCCAAGTTTTTTGCTGATTTCAAATGCTTCGTCAACTGACGGCAGAACAAGGGGGTTTTCAGTCATCTGAATCAGCTTCTCCCTGTCAAGGTCTGATGCCTGCATTGTAGGCAGCTTTGAACGTAACTGCTGTCTCCATATTTCTTCTACGAAGCTTGCAGGCGGCAGCTGGGCGTTATTTTCGAGAAAGTCCCCGTAACTTATTAGCATGTCGCCAAGGTATAGGATCTTACTGACATGGGGGCGAATCCTTTCGGCCTGCTCTACCGAAGACACTTGTATAACTCTGCCATCATCCAGCCTGACGATTGGCGGTTCAATAGTGTCGACAAGAGCTATAGTAGACGCTTTGCCAGGCATGTCCATTTTGATCTGGGTACCAACTACAATTGCGTAGTTAAGTAGGGCCGGCACTGCTGGATGTATCCCTACGGTTGCAAAGCCAGTATTATAGCAGCGGCCATAACGTAAGCGAAATCCACCTATCCTTCTTGCCATTGAAAGAACGGGCCTGCCTGTGATGACCTCCGACATCCTATGGTGTACAGCGTCCTCATTACCCGTCTGGATTGCCCCTTTGAGTTCTGTCAGCCAGCTCCAGCCGTCCAGATTTAGCGTCTCAACTAGCTTCAATAGCTTCCTGCTCCTGCCAATGAGCCCATCATTCATGACTCTGAGCGTGCCTCCGCGTACTCGGTCAGTTGCAATCCGACGCATGTTCTTATGCCCAACTACTTCCACAGGGTCGGTGTCAACACCGTCTAGCTCTACTGGCAGATTTGAAATGCATTTCACTACATCTTCGTCTAGAACCTTGAACTGGAAGCCCATAACTTCGCGCTCATAGATCCTGAGCTCTTCAACGAACCTGCCGGTTTCATCATCAAACGAATTTGCTATGTACCTGTCAAGACCGGCCACTTTTCTTGCATGATCAGCAATGAGCATGGTTAGTGCAGCTTCGGTGCCGCCTGCTGATCTAATGGGGCCAGCAAAGGATACCGACAGGTATTGTGAGGCGTCGGCGTTGCTCTTGATCGTGACGTCCGATATGCCCTGTAGGGGAGCAACAGTCACACCTTCCGTGACTACGGCTAGGGAAACCCTGACTGCACTATCAAGCCGAGTTTTCAGATCGCCTGTACCGTATTCGCCGGCTGCGATTTCTTCTGCTATCTTTAGCGCGGCCTTTTCCTTGGTCGTCTGTGACAAGAGGGCACGAAGTCTGTCTGCAATGTCTATATTGTGCATCTTGGCAACTCTGTCTGCTAAGTCATATGCAATCTTGGGCTCGATGATATCTGCTGCGTCAATTCCGCGCCGCCGAGCCTTAAGTGCATGTTGGTGGCCCTTGTTAACAGTCTTCAGAATACTCTGCTGATACCTCCAATAGAATGCCGGCATGCGGACATCCTTCAGATGGGTTTCAGCTTCCTCCAACATCATGGCCTCATCGCACCCTAATGGCCTTGACTATTGACGAAAATTTTTCTTGCCAGTTGCCCTCTTTTTCTATCATAGTGCCAATGACAATAATGTCAGCACCTGCCTTAGCTACTTGGCCTGCAATTTCTGGTGACTTTATGCCGCCACCGACAATGAGTATGCCCTCATAGTGCTTCCTTACCATCGCCACCATTTCCGGTGGCACATTTTCAGCTGCACCAGAGCCTGCCTCCAAATACACAAAGCGCATGCCCATATACTGAGCCGCCAATGAATACATCACTGCAAGATTGGGTTTATGGAATGGGATTCCCCTGGCCCTACCCACGAACCAAGCGGCCGTTCCCTCACCCACTATAATGTATGCGGTTGGCAGCGGCTCTATTGCGTATTTCTTGACTGCCAACGCACCCAATGCCTGTGCTTCAGTAATAAAGTATGTGTTTTCTGAATTTAGGAGTGAGCTAAACAAAATCGCGTCAGCCTTTGGTGATACACCTGTGACGTTTCCAGGAAACAATATCACAGGCACATTAACCGTCGATTTTATTTCGGCGACGGTTTTGGCTAGCTCTAATTGGTCAATGGCAGAGGATCCACCAACAAGAATTGCAGAAGCGCCTCTTTCCTCTACTGTTTTTGCAATTGATGCTGCATCTGTCGAGTTTTCAGAATCAATAAGCGGAAGGCAAATTGTGCCATGATTCTTTATCTCATCTAGAAGGTATTGCTCGACCTTTCCTAATACCACTTCCCTCATAAAGTGGGATGTTGTTTTAAAGTTTAATGCTACCAAGATTCTAATACTACGAAAACTATACAAATTTGTATAGTTCCTATGTCAGATCGAGGATCTAATTCTAGCACTCTTTATGCCTATCTTCTTGCAAATTCTCTATTTACACCACGGCAGCTTTCAATAATCTCGAAACAGCTGCAAGGGGGCGGTAAACCTGAAAAGATTAGTTCAGGAGCGTATTATAGGCAGGTTAAGCAATGCCGCAAGAAGGTGATTTCCATCCTCTACAGTATGATGCTTTTGCAGTCGATGGGGTTCGTTCAGTCGGAAGCATTAGCAACACTAAGCAAGCTAGCAGAACAGTTAGCTGTGATATTTGCTTCGGAGAGTAGTAGTGATGTTATGTCTAGGCTGAACGTGGAGGATGTGATATCTGTGATTAACGAAGTGATAAAAAGAGTATCCAAGTTGTAAAACAAGGTTATGCTAAAATATTAAATCACGGTATTTTGAATAATGTCGTGATATGATTATTGACCCGACCTCCTTAGGTAGTGACTTGGTGATATCAGGGATCTTTGCATTTCTGGTAGGGATGGTGAGTATGACAGTCTATACTAGGCTCAAGACCACATTTGAAGAAGGTCGGTATAAAACCAACGAGGCAGTTATTGAAGCAGTCGTTCTTGAGTATACCCGCAGACTGCATGACTACGATAAAGTGATTGCAGAGCTTCGAGCTAAGGTCGACATCGTAGAGAGTAGGATCAAACCGCATGAGGTAGTGTCACAAGATCCATCACAACCGCAACCTCACGTAGCGCTCATGAGCGAGCCTGTGACAGTCACGCAACATGCTGCAATTGAGAAGGAAGTTAATAGTACAACTGACTATATATTCAAATTACTGGCTGAAAGACCGCGGTCATCAAGAGAAGTCCAACTTGCTATAGGCAGGACAAGAGAACATACAGCCCGCTTGATGAAGAAACTTCATGGCTTAGGCCTTGTCAGCAGAGACATCAACACCAAACCTTTCCGTTATAACATCACAGATGCAGGTCGACAGATGCTGAAGAAGAGGGCTGAGCCTGCATCGTTTGCTGTCTAGTCATCTTATAGATCCACTCTTTCCCTTGTCGGGTTCTTATGAGCCGGCCACGTTCAGCGTATCTCGAAAGATAGGTTGAGATAATGCTCAGTTTAATAGGCTCATTATACTGATCCTCATACAGTTCGAGGATATCAGTAGAGGTAAACCCACCATATGGGAACTTACCCTCAACTAGACTCCATATCTTGTCGCCAACTGAGGCAGGGGTTGCTCTGTTGCTTCTATAGGTCTCGTTTTCATTGTTCCCATTTGACTCAATGTTTATGAGATCCACGAACTCGACTATTTTCATTATCTTCTCTTTTGATACATTGCCTTCTAGTGAGAGGTTATACTTGCTTCCTTCTGCATCCTCAAGTTCTATCTTGAACCGCTTCTTTCCAGAGTTCATACGCGTAAAGGTGACTTAACTTGTAAAGTATTAACACTTAACACTAGCTATGCCAATGTTGATAACAAACAGCTAAGCTGATATTAACTGTGTTGAGAGAGAGGCAATTTTGGTTAACAAATATCTTTAGTTAACTAATCTTGTAGTAAAGAATCATCGGATCTCTGTTCCACTGGAAATGGAGGGGTTCCAATCGGTGCTGTTAACAGCATTGGTGCCGACGTTAACGCTCCAGTGGAAACAAAGGGGTTAATTTGATATCTTTTTCCATATTGATGTTCTAATGTTGCTAACATAGTTAATCATATGGGAAATATACTTACAGGCCGCCACCCCTTTCTTTCTTCTGCAGAGCCTTCTCTAAGCTTACATTAACTTGTGTCATCAAGATGATACAATAGTTAATTATGATTGATTTTGTAGTTTAAAAATGACTTGTTAATATCACTGTTAAGATAAAGTTAACAAACTTTTATTCTGCAAAAGAAAAACAGGGGGCGGCGGGTTAAAATTGAACACAAGAGTGAGATGATAGATAATAATTGAGCTCTGACATTGATAACATTTTCACAAAGGCGGCAAGTGGCATGTCACTTGTTAAGAATCGTCAAGCCCTGACTATTGATTATGTACCGGAAAAATTGCCTTTCAGAGACGAAGAGACCAAGACACTTGCGCAAGTATTGTCTACAATTTTTAAAGGTGCTAGGCCGTCAAACCTTCTTTTATTTGGCAAGCCTGGTACCGGTAAGACTGCAGCAGCAAGAAGCGTCGTAGACAGGCTAGCAAAAAAAGCAAGTGAGCTCGAGACAGATGTCACAGTTATTTTTGTAAATGGAAAGATTGCGGGAGGTAGCGCCTATAAGGTGATTTTTGAAATTGCAGAAGAGCTTGGAATCAACAAGGAGCAGGAAAAACAAGTGCACTTTACAGGCTTGTCGATGGGCGAAGCAACAGACAGGGTCTTGAACTTCATACAAAGGAAAAAACTTCACCTTGTCTTGGTGATAGATGAGATAGATTCGCTTGTAGACAGGAGTGGTGACGATATCCTTTATAATTTTACAAGAGCCAACCAGAGAATGAAGGGCGGCTTTATTACACTTATAGGAATCTCTAACAGCCTTACATTCAAGGACAAACTCGATCCACGCGTAAGAAGTAGCCTCAGCGAGGAGGAAATAGTCTTCAACCCATACACAGTAGATCAGCTGCGTCAGATATTGCAAGAGCGCGCCAAGCTGTCCTTCAATGAAGGCGCAATCTCTGAAGCGGCAGTCAACTTGTGTGCAGCAATAGCGGGAAGAGAGCATGGCGACGCAAGAAAGGCAATCGACTTGTTGAGAGTTGCGGCCGAGCTTGCAGAAAGAGAAGGTACCACCAGGGTCGATGAAAAACATGTGCGCGCCAGCGAAGACAGGATTGAAAGAGATGCACCTTTTGTCGCACTAAAGAATGCGCCAGCGCATCATAAACTTGTCATTCTTGCTATCATAAAGTCAACAAATGGAATAACTGGCAAGGTATATGATATTTACCTATCACTTTGCAAACAGACAGAACAAAAGCCGCTTACCCAGCGGCGTATGACTCAGATAATAAATGAGCTGGATTTACTCGGTTTAGTTTCGACGGACATAGTTAATCAAGGCCGCTACGGTAGATCTCAAAAGATCAAGGTGATGATACCACTAACGACAGTTGAAGAAGCCCTCAAAGAGGATATCAATTTTGCATCACTCATTGATTGAAATCATACACAACAGGTTGAAGCGTTGCTAAGTTGACTATCACGGCCATGCCAGGCGTCGGCGTTATGCCCATTGTCTGCTGGTATTTTGTCTGACTCTGCCACGCACCTGAATTTACTACAAGAGTGCCACGGTAGCTCTGCACATCAACCACATGTACATGCCCTGAGTGAAAAATATCAGGCACCTCGGTAATAACCATCATGTCCTCTTGCTCTGGAGCTATAGGTGTGCGATCGCCATATATTGGAGCAAGGTGGCGAGCCTTAAGAAGCACTTTCATCGCCTCTGACGGCTTGGAATAGCTCAGCCCTGGTATTGTCGCGATGATGTCGTCAAGGCCCTGGCCGTGATACATCAACACCTTGACGCCATTGAGTTCAACAAAAGCAGGGTTGCCAAGCATCATACAGTTTTCAAGACCGTAAAACTGCTCGCCCAGATCCTTCCTCGGGATCGCAGGTTGTGGAAGTGCCCTTCTGCCAAGGTCGTGGTTGCCTGGTATCACCAATACTTTGATATGTTTAGGAACCTTTGCCAGCAACTGGGCAGCATGACTCATCTGTTTTGCCGCGTCTATTTCCAACAATTCTTTGTCCTGGTTTGGAAATATACCAATGCCGTCGATCAGATCACCTCCAACACAGAGGAACTTGATCTTCTTGACAATGTCATCATCAGACGATGATGACAGCCAGTCCAAGAACCTCAAAAACTCCGTCTTCATGAAATACTTACTGCCAACATGCAAGTCAGAGATCAATACCGCGTAGGCTTCCGACTTGCTCTTGTTGGGTAAATGGTCAGGAATATCGGGCATCATGACGCTCTTGATCGTCAGCCCTGGCCTTGCCTTGCCATTTTCAAGCTCAAGCATCACCATTTGGTCAAGCGCAAGAGTTGAGGTCTGCTTTTTTACATCCTCTACCGTAGAAATGGCAGTTAGGATCCCTGAGTAATCGTCGATTGCTAGTTCAACATCATTTTTCTTGATGCGCTTTGACATTAAGAGGCCGGCAACTATGATCGAGCTAGCGGCGCCATGGAGACTCTTTTCGCCTCTTTCAGCCTGCTTGCTGATCCTGACTCTGTGCTTGACAGCCGACACTTTTGATATGCGCTTGCTGTCTGGCCGCTGGGCCAAAATGCGCATCGTCTTCTCGAATCTGCTTTGAAACAACGCTGTATAGCCCTCTACCCCCTCTGCAGTGGTAACGTTGGGTGTCGGATCGATGAGCACGGTACACGTCTGCTGCTCGATTGGACCTTCCTGTTTTTTTGGCTCTAGTAAAGTTTTGATGTCGTCAACTACTATTACTGCACTTTTCGTCTGCTTTTTCGTCTTGATTATTTCCTGAATTATCTTGAGCACATCGACATCAAGGCCCTTTAACATAGCAAACGCGTTAGGATGTATTTGAAATCCCCTACTGGTTGCATAAGATAACGCGTTGGAAACTTCATTTTGCAAAGCCAATGCAGTAGGCCATTTTGATGTCGAAGATCATCCTTAATTAGATTTCTGTTGTCATAGTTTTATCTTAGAAGTGCACATTATCACCATTGTTGAAGAAATTCTGCGGCAGGTGCAAGAAAGTGCTGCCTGCCAGCGCTAGGTATCTACTGTGTGAAAATTGTCACAAGCAAGTAGTGATGGCCGAAGAGGACCGAGA
>JAICVG010000046.1 GCA_025935445.1 Nitrososphaera sp.
ACATGAAGAATTTATCATGTTTATCCGACTCAAACTGTAGTATGTCTCCAGCTGCTATCTGGGTCTTGAATAATTTGTTCAAATATTGCAAAAAACTTGGGCCTGCAACTATGCTCTTTGCTTCGTGCTCAATGGGTTCATTGTAGTATTTCTTCAAAGTATCAGCCAATCCAATATTGCTTAGATCTTCTACTAAACTTGAAAGTTCCACAAAAGTTGAGTTTCTCTTGTAGAGTCTAATTGTCGCCAATGAAAATATCTGTCCTCCTTCTCATCTTTGTCATGTCCTTACGGCGATATATAGCCCTGCCTATTGCCCTGCACCGAGATGAGGAAGACTTTAAGATCGATATATGTAAGTAATAATGTCAGAACAAAAATGATGAGAGTATGTAAATCATGTGGCAAAGAATTTCAAAACCTTACCAAGGGGATGTTATATTCAAGCTCTGTAGAGGTGTTTTGGAGTTTTGCTTAGATGAGTGTTCAAAGAATTACCTTAATTCAGGAGTAGAATGAAAAATTTGGGAGGGAGTTCATAATTGTGCATATACTACTACCTCAAACTTGATAATCTAAGAGGATTGCTTCTCTCTTCTTGTTTTTCTTATCGCCTGGGACGTGCTCCATAATAGTTCAATCAATCTCCTGTAAGCATCGATACGCAGCCCGGAATCAGGACCGCAATGCGCATAATGTGATAGACGATATTGCGACAGCTGCTCGAATAATAATAATAATAATAATATGCTATATGAATCTACAAAAACCGACGCGGCACGATGATCAACCGCTCACATGGTTGTTGTTACAATGCTGTGCACTCAGATTCATGAATAAAAAGTACAATTGTTCTTAGACTACTGATCATGCATACACTGCTGCATCAATCATTTGTTGCATTAAGGCAATTCGCAAGAGGAGAGCGAGCAGATAACGAAATAAACCTTGGGCGACGAAATAGCAAAATAAAAGGGTTTTCCAATTATATAGGCTATAGTCATTCACATCGCTGAGAGCTTGCTTCTCTCTAGATGCGTAGATTGAAGCGTATATCCGAATTGGGCTTCGAGCCTTTTTTTTGATTCAAATAATAGCGTCTAACGGTTTCTTTGCTGATTTCATCCTGCATTATGATTTCTCCGCGCCTTCCCGGCGTTTTTCCCTCTTGATAGTTCACTCTCCTTCTTTCGTCCTGCAGTTCATTATCGCGCTTTTTCTTCAGCTCTTCTGCATATACGACGCGAAACATTTGCTCTTGCGTTATGGCAACTTCACTCATTTCTTTATGACCCCTTAACTCTGAAGAAGAAGAAGAAGACGTCAGTACCTTCGGATGGCCCTGTTATGCGAAGGCGAACAATAGCCACAGTAATCGGTGTTCGGTCTGCCATGACAGATACATTCACATCTGCCATATGTCTGACTTTTGCTAAATTTTCTCAATATCTCTATATACGCATTATGGATATTTAACTAAATGTGCTATATATCATCAGTTGCGATTAGTTGCGCTTAGTGGCATTGCACGTAGAGGATGTACTTGAGGATAGCCCTTGGCATTTAGTGGTTGGCCTAATAATTCTAAACTATATGTGCGCTCCTCATGCTTGCTGCTTTGGCTATTGCAATGTGATTGTACGCCATAATATTGACAATCGAGGTTAGATACACAGTTGTACAACACTTTATCGGCCTTGCATATATAGTCGCATTGCCTATTATAGATTGATAACAATGAAATACAGAAGTAGAACAGAACTTGCTTCTAATATTTTAGAGGCAGCAAACGGTGGCGCTACCAAGACCAAGATAATGTATAAGGCATTTCTTTCATATGCTCAATTAAAAGAATATCTTGCAATGTTGATTCAAAATGGCCTCATGTCACATGACGTCGAGGGAGAGATGTACCGGACGACAAGTAATGGGTTTAAATTCCTTGAAAGCTCTAGACAGATGGCCGGATTACTCACACCAAGAGCTCCAGAAGATAGGATGACAAGACATGTTTGATGATGAAGAAAATCCACAGCCGCCATCCACCTGTCCAAGATGTGGCAGGACGACCAAGTTTGGCGGAAGATGTGAATGCGAACAGATATTGTGGTAGCTTTTAAAATCTGGTAATAGAGAGACTCAAAGAATGGGCATTCTAGTAGAGTAAAGTAGTACAGTAAAGTGTCAACTTTGCTTTGCTTTGGTCAAATGCTGATTTTCTAATGTAGTGGAGCACTTGATAAATCAACATCATATTGCAGATTCAGATCTTTACAATAACAAGTCGGTAAAATCATGGATCGACTATGTATAGTATTCAGGATTGAGAATAGCGACTCTACGTACCTCGCTGTGGGGCCAACGATGGGACAATTGCTTCACAGGTAAACGTTGCAGAAACTCTGCACTGTTTGGCTAAATCCTAGCAGCCGTTTATATAGCATGCATGTGCATATACAACGACTAGTCTTCCATCCTGAGTATTATTCCTCATAGTATATGCATGTTTCAATGGTATGTTCCGTATGTAAGAGTGGTCGCCCGATTGCAGACCCGGAATCCGGCGAGCTGGTATGTAGCGATTGCGGTCTAGTATTCTCAGAAAAGGCCTCCGAAAATCGCGCGGAATGGCGGAACTTTGGGTCTGAAAATAATGACAGGGCAAGGACGGGTTCTCCCGCGTCCTTAGCGAAGCACGACATGGGACTCAACACAGTTATCGGAAACAACAATAAAGATTCGCGCGGTCAAAACATAGATGCATCTATGCATTCAACAATGAAAAGGTTGAGGACATACGACTTTAGAAGTCAGGCACACACGTCAACTGACAGGAATCTAATGCGGGCTTTTGGCGAACTTGGCAGGCAGAGGGATAAGCTTGGCATGTCGGACGCTATGATTGACAAGACGGCTTACATCTACCGTAAAGCCCTTGGAAAAGGGTTGGTGAGGGGAAGGTCGACCTCTGCCATACTGGCTGCAGCCATATACATATCCTGCAGGGAAATGGGCGCAGTAAGATCACTCAAGGATATAGGCGAGATCACCGATGTCAAGCGCAAAGTTATTTCCCGCAGCTACAGGATCCTGATCCAGCAGCTTGAAATGATAATGCCAGTGATAGACCCGATCAAGTGCATCGCAAAGATCGCAAACAAGGCTAAACTAAGCGAAAAATCAAAAAGAATGGCGATAGATACCATGAAAGATCTTGTAAATACTGAGGCATCTGCAGGGAAGCGTCCAATGGGTTTGGCAGCAACGATTCTATACCTTTCGTGCATGAGAAATGATGAGGTCGTAACCCAGAAAGATATCGCAGAGGCGGCAGGGGTGACAGAAGTGACTATAAGAAACAGAATCAAAGACTTAAAGTCCAGGAACACGTCCCGTGCAATTAGGGATAGGCTATTTCCTTGAATGATGATGATGACGCCCTGGCAAATTTGGCAATTTTTATACTTTAGAAAAACCTAACACTCCTTGTCATAGTCATTGTACCTGAGCCCTACATTGCAGGAAAAATGATGATGATGATGCTGTACTTGGTTTTGGATTATCGTCCTCTCTGAGGCATTCCAGCACATTGACATAATCGCAAGAAAATGACTGTTTTACCATTGATTTGGTCTAGCATATCATGCTCGCCTTCTGTCAGACCAATGAAGTTAAAAAAGTTGGCTATGATGTCAGAGCGGGCCCGTTGGGATTTGGATAAAAATTCATTTGAATCCCAATCCAAAACTCTTTTCCGACTTTCGGTTTGTTACCTAATAACTCTGAATCTCAAAGGAATTCATCCTGCAGGAACCTATAGACGCGTGAGCGGTCGAACCGTTATGAGGAGCGATGAATTTACCTAATCGGATGCTTCTTACCATATTCGGTTGATATTTGGTACTGATGTGCTAGTTGAAGAACGACACCATCGTCCCAAGGCTTACCGACAATCTGTAAGCCCAACGGTAGACCATGTTTGTCAAAGCCACATAGAACGCTTATTGCTGGCAAGCCGTAGTAGTTGGCGAAGACAGTATTTTCGGGCGAAAGTGCTTGCTGGTTGGTTACCGCATCCTTGATCGTTGGAACAGTTGTTGGGGTGGTTGGCAGTAGTAAAACGTCAATGTCTTTAAAAGCATGACCAGAAACGGCCTTTCTGTCTGCTTCGATGTTGCTTATGCCGCCAGTAGGATCACCAAAGGGAGCAGCCACGCTGCTCATGGTGTAGCCGAGACCTCGGATTGTCTCGACAGCTTTTTCAAAAGCGGCCCAAACCTCTTGGTCAACCCTGAAGTTGTTAGCTACACCAATGCGTAATTTCTTATCTTTTGCTAGCCCGCCGAAAAAGTCGGCTGCTTTTGCTTGTGTGTTTTGCTCTGCCAGTACATCAAGTAGAAGGGCCGTGTCTTCGACGCTTCGCGTGGTAATGGCAGAGTGACTCAACCATAGGACCATCTCATCAGGTGCCTCCTCGCCCTCAAGAATGCCTTTAGGACTGATAAGGCCGTAGGTGCCCTTAAAACCGACTACACCACAGCAAGCAGCTGGCAAGCGGCAAGAACCGATCGCGTCGGTATCGAACGTGGCGTAGCACATGCCGCTCGCAACTGCCGCGGCTGATCCTGCCGACGAGCCACCCGGAATATATTCAGCGTCCCATGGGTTATGTATTGGCCCAAAATAGCTATCAAGTCCTGTTGTACCCATGCCAAGCTGGTGCATATTCATTTTTCCAATAATGATCGCCCCGGCCTCCTTTAGTTTGGCGACGCCTACGGCATCTTTTGCGGGGACGCGGTCTTTGTAATACTCGGAGGCGGCGCTCGTTTTAATACCTGCAGTATCATAAAAATCCTTGATGCCAACCGGGATGCCATGCAGTGATCCGCGCCACTTGCCGGCTTGTATCTCTGCCTTGGTATCTTTTGCTTGCTCGAGGGCTTGGTCTGCTAAAACGGTTATGAACGCATTGAGTTTTGGTTCAAGCTCCTTAATACGCTTCAGGCAAGCGTGTACGATTTCTACAGGGGAAACTTTTTTCGCCCGGATAAGTTTGGTCAGCTCGTTGATGCTTGAGTAGTAATAGCTTTCTAACATAACTTAATCTAGTTTTTATTTTTTCAATACTTCTATTTCAACTATCATTTATCCTGCAAGGCTCTAGTCAACATATTATAATTCAAAGAGATACTTCATGTCACTCAGAGTATTCTCTCATTATAATAATTGTTAAAGATATTGAACAAGTTAGCACGCGAGCTTTTATGGTTAGAGTCTGGGCCCGTCGGGATTAGAACTCCGGGGAGGAGTCTTACTTCCTGAGCTTTAGAGACTGCCTATTGACTGCCACTCCAGTAAGCTATATCGCACTTCTAAAGTAGAATTTTGCTATAGAAGTAGGAAGCGGGAGAGGCAAAAGTTTAGCCAAGAAAGTCTGCAGGGATTTGAATTCTTGTCCGTTAGGTATGGTCCAATTTTTTCCATAGAAGAGTTTTACCTGCCACTTAGCTTTAAAGTTCTTCTTGGTGCCTTTTTTCGAGAGGCAACGTAAATGTAATAGTCGCCCCTTTTCCATCAGCATTGTTCTCTGCCCACATTCTACCGCCAAGGGCTTGGACTATACTGTTTGATATGTATAACCCCAGTCCTGTGCCTTTTTCTGACTTTGTAACGAATTTCTGAAAGAGTCGTGGCATAATCTCTGGATCGATTCCAGAGCCTGTGTCCTTTACCGTGATCTGCGCGAGACCGTCAATGACTTGGGTCTTTACAATTATTGCTCCCTCTTTTGTAAACCTTAGCGCATTGTTAATTAGGTTTGACATGATCTGCTGTATGCGCTCCCTGTCACCTTTTACCATCAGCTTTTTGGGCTCGTACTTGATTTTCACTTTTTCCTTTTTGGGGTTCCCTGTCCGAATCGCACCCTCTAGATTATTTCTGTAGTCGATTATTATCGATGAAATGGCTTCATCCAGATCTATTGTTTGTGTATTCAAGGTCAAAGCTCCGCTTTCGATTTTGCTTACGTCTAGTATGTCTTGTGTGAGCCTCTCAAGTCTTCTTGCATTTCTAGCGATGACTTTCATCTCCTCACTTCGTTCCCCGAACTCGGATTCAAGAATTTCTGACAATCCTAGAATTGGCTGTAGAGGTGTGCGAAGTTCATGCGCAGCTATGTTAATAAATTCCTTTTGAAGTTTATCATGGACGGTAAGCTGCTCATTAGCCTTCCTTAGCAGGGCTGTTCTCTGCGCTATAGTTTTTTCCAAGCTTTTGTTCCATTGAAGAATTACAAATGCAGCTGTAACGGCTGAGGCACCAATAGCTATGATGAGCAAGATAGAAAGATTTTTTTGATTCTCAACAAGTGCGGTTACCTCGGCAACCTGTGTATATGGTGCAATAACGTAAAGGACTCCAAACTGATTCCCTTCCAAGAGAATAGGCGTATAAACAAAGGCTGATTTTCCATTGATAGAGATGTCTTCTGAGCCAGAATATCCCTGCAGCCCCAGTTTGAAGCCTGAGCTCATCGTTCTAATTGTTTCTGGGCCAAGTGACTGCAGAAAAGACTGGAATTTTACGCCAAAGACATTCTTGCTGACATATTCACTATCCTTTAAGTAAAGAATTATGCCAGTTCGATCTATGAGACCTACTTGACCCTCCAAGTTCGGCGATATTTGGCTCTCGAGGTACCTGCCCAATACATCAGTTCTGATTCCTGCTACAACTGTCCCTCTGAACTCATCTCCCAGGGAAGATCCAACGAAGGCTACAGGATCAAGCTGCGCAGACACATTCTTTCCAATTATTGGATATGACATGTAAAGCCTATTGATTCTATCATTAGAATCCACAATGCTAGAATAATAGACATTAAGTGTCGCCTTTGGTTCGCTAAAATAAAGCCTATAGCTTAGGTCTAATCCCCTGTACTGCTCATAGGCTGTTTGATTAAAGTTGCTTATCCACACTATTCTCCCATGTTTGTCAAGCCACATGTAAAAGTCGACCAGATCTGAGGTAGCCAACTGAGCTTCGTTTAAAATAGACGCTGCTACGCTCAGATCCCCTTCCTGAATAGACCGAGACGCACCTATTGTCCGTATTAAAGAAGTGATATCATCAAGCTTGCTAGCCAAAGCATTACCTAGATTATAAGCTTGGATCTCGGCATTTGACCGGGTATCACGAATTGATATCTCCTCGATCTGTGCCGCGGAATATTGAGAGTATTGGTAGGAGATCAGAGACAAGGAAATCGCAATAGCAGTGATTATTGCAATAATCCCAAGATTTCTCCTTGATCTC
>JAICVG010000258.1 GCA_025935445.1 Nitrososphaera sp.
AACTTTTTGGGATCTCCATAGAGATGTCTTGGCACTTGCAGCCATGCTGTTTGTCTTTTCCCTTCTTAGCAGAAAGGACCCAGGTTGGAAAGTGCTTTCAATAACGCTGGCATTGGCTGTAATTACTGTCGCAGTAGACAGAATGATAGGAGCACTATTGTGCATGTCGATCGCAGCCAATTTGATCATAACCAGACGAAAAGACGTAGCTTTGACTGCTATACTTGCCATAAGCCTGTTCTCTATCTTAATGGTTGCAAGTCATCTGGCAAGCTATCATAACAGTAATACAATCACCGTCGGGACATTAGGAATTGACACACCTAATTCTTACAGCCAAGGAAACTTTCTTATCTATTTTCTTGTAGTAAACTGCTTGGTCGCTGTACCGGCAATAGTTGGCTTTTTGCGTATGCAGAAAATCCTGCTTAAAATTCCACTACTTGTTTCTCTTGCGGGGTCATTCTCATGGCTAGTCTTTCCAGAAAATAACCTGCTTGCTGCAGATAGATGGATAATCCTAACAGGTATTTTCCTCTCGGTCTTTGCCGGGTATGGTATTTTGCATCTCGTCAACAAGCTCAAGTCTAATCTTTCTGCGATAGTTGCCTGCTCAATACTTGTAGCATATGCTGTGATAGGGCTGGCATATGCATTGATGCCTTACGACAGTCCATTTATCCTATATGGTGCTGTACAAAATTATATCACAAACTTTGCCCCTGTGACAATGCAGTTTAATTCACTCGATGTACAAGATAACGACAACCTACTATTGGCAATTGCAGAGATAAATGAAAATACAGAGCATAACGCCATTATTGTAGGTGAACCGCATTGGCGAGGTTTCATGGAATTGTATCTAAAAGATGACAGGATATATCACTATTCAAATGACCCGCTGGCTCTTGCTAGGAGTCTGGAGCAACAAGGGTACGACGTCTATTTGATCGAGGTTGAGGGAAATCAGCACACCAGTTTTAGGATAGAAAACCTTCAAAAAAGATGACATCTTAGGCTATTATACAGAAGCGTTACATATTCTCTCACAAGAGACAGTGGTTCTGTATTTTCTCTTGACATTGCAAAATAGATCACGCAGCGTTGTCCTAAGTTTTAAGACAGTCCATGTACTCTATTTTCATAATAAGATTCATTAGCATTATCAGCATCTGTGTATATTCTCTAATGATAAGAGATGGAATAACTGCGCTATGAGCCTCCTTTCATAATCCTCTGATCTTTTACATACTATGTATCTCCCTCTGGATGCTGCTGTCAATAATAATAATAATAGCCATCTTCAAAAGGTGACTAGATCAGATATCAACCAAGAAACAATGTTCAACGAAAATATGTTCAGGCAGGTTGCAGCTCTTTCAAGCTGACAGATGAGAAAGCAGCAGCCAAAAAAGAATGAAACAAACGAGGCGCAAGACGCGCTAAAAAATTATAATTAGAAAGCCTCCTTAAGATCATGTTTTCTTCATTTCAAGCAGGTGCTACAGCCACTGGCCGCAATTTCATGCTAAACTAGGATATAGAAATTTTAAAGACCAACTTGTCTTTTATATATATAGATATCAAGTATACCTTTTTTCGAGGTCTGCAAAGTGATCCAGATCCATAAACCGGTTAAAGTCCTTGAACGTAACCATAATGCTGCGAGCCTCTTTAGTTGTCCCAGTATTTTTTAACTCTGTGAGTACCTGTCTCATCGCAAATGTGGCGCTGTAGATTGCTGACAGAGGAAAAACTGCGATCTGGTAGCCAAGTTTTAGAAGCTCACTTGCAGATAGGTTTGGAGTCACTCCATCCTCTATCATATTTGCAACCAGTGGCGCGTCTATTTCATTGGCCACCTTTTTTAACTCTTCAACTGAGCGGGGTGCTTCGACAAATATGACGTCAGCGCCAGCCTTTCTATAAGATCTGCCGCGCTCGATTGCTTCGGCAAGTCCTATTGGCGCACGGGCGTCAGTCCTTGCAACAATGATGAAGTCCTTGCTCTGTCGAGCTTCTAGGGCTGCCTTGAGCTTAGGTATGTATTCATCCTTGGCTATGACATCTTTGCCCGCCATATGACCGCATCTCTTTGGCCAAATTTGATCTTCAAGAAAAATACCTGCAGCACCTAGGCTTTCAAGGTCTCTAACAAGCCGCCAAACGTTGAGAGGATTGCCATACCCTGTGTCAGCATCAACAAGGACTGGGACCCTTACTGCTCGGATTATCCTCATAGCGTTATCAACTGTTTCGCCGGAGTTTAGCAATCCATAGTCCGGCATTCCGAGCAGTGCTGCAGACGAGCCATATCCTGTCTGAAACATTGCCTCAAAGCCCACATGCTCTGCTATTTTGGCGCTCAGCGCGTCAAAAACTCCAGGCAGAACAATTATCTTATTCCTGTCTTCAAGCTGCTCCCTTAGAGAGGCTGGTGTCTTATTATTATTATTATGCATCGGTGAGAGCTGGAAGGGAGAGAATATTATATTAGCTTTCCACCGGCCACCCGCCTGGTGTTATCAATTCTACAAGATTATCGGCCGGGTCCCGAAAGTAAAGTGACTTTGTATTGCTATTCCATTTGACCTCTTTTTCTATTGCAATACCATTCCGTGTCAAGAGCTCCTTGCACGGCTGATATTCTTGCTCTTCGATCTCCATAGCAAAATGAATGCTGGATGGTGGAGTCATTGCGCCATGCGTAGGTAGTTTGTCATTATTGATACTAGTTCGTAGAGGATCAAATATCAACAGCATGCTCTTGCCGGCCTTTAAGAAAATCAGTTTATCTCCTTCTTCTTGAATAACAGACAAGCCAAGAATTCCTACATAAAAATTTTTCATGCTTTCAAGATCAGAAGAATAGATACATGTCTCAACTACCTTGTTTATTTTCATTATCACTGTTGCTGCTGCATCTCTGGCTCGACAGGCACCACCTCATAATTGCCGTCTTGATACTTTACAACGAATAACTGGCATTGTCTGCATTCGTATTGCTTGACAGGGGGGTCGTGGAGCACAGAGCCATTAAGCCATACCATAATTGCGCCGCAGTTAGGACAATTCATCATACAGGTGTGGGTTAGTTTAAGGGCATAGAGTTAATATGTCTTATTGC
>JAICVG010000133.1 GCA_025935445.1 Nitrososphaera sp.
TAGGTAATGAAATAGTACCTGCATGATACCTCCATGATATGACGATGACTAGATATGCGCTGCAATTGAGTTTGCAAAGCCCCATGTATGCGATAAAGGAAGTCGAATGATCCTTGAATTAAGGTACTGTCATTAATTTGTGTCTCTAAATAGATTTTCAGATTATGAGGGACGTAGGCCAAGTACAAACCGGTTGAGCTGGAGAAAGAAGAAAAAAGAAGGCAATGCGGTCAGAGTAAATATTTTGCTTGAAAGGAGAAGCACAATAGAACAAAAAAATCAGTTATTATGGCACAGGATACTTGTTGTAACGTGAGGATCGTCAAAGCAAAGCAAGTTATTTACAAAAAAATTCACTTTATCCCATAAAGTTACAGAACCCGATATACTCAACATATATCAACTTTGTTTTCCAAAATTCATTTCATATGGTTAAGACGAGAAAGAGTTCATCACGACCTTCCAAGAAAAAAGGCAAGGCAGATTCTAGAATTCGGAGTAGATCTGGAAAAGTCAATCCACAGAAAAGAAGAAGAAGAACAACGATAAGGCAATCATCCAAATCAACTGGCAGAACTAGAACGAAAAAGAGGACAAAGATGTCTGACATTATTATCAAGAGAACAAGTGGAAGAAGGGAAAAGTTTGAAACCGACAAAATGGCTCAAACTGTAAGCAGGTCCGGTACTCCATTCTTGCTCGCAAGGGATGTTGCAAAGACAGTTTCAGAGAAGGTATTGCGTAAGGGGAATAACACCACAGCAACGGGGAGAAGAGGAAAAGAAGAAAAGAGAACATCTTCGCCTTCCACTATCGAAGTAGATGCAGGGGAGGTAAGAAAGATGGTCGCAGAGGAGCTAAAGGAAAGAAACCGTCCCGAAATTGCCTCGTCTTATTTAGGTGAACGGCCAGAAAACACCCGGCAAGGAAGACACGAACTAATGAAGGAGAATCAACCATTGCATGATGCAGACGCTGCAAATCAGAGCAAGTTGCTCTTTGATTCAAGCACAAACGTAGCAAAAAGTACACGGCCATCCACAATGAAACGCTAAGAAAATACAAAAGCCCTCAGATTTTGAAAAATCCATTAATGCCAGTATTTTCTTGCTGATAGAAGGCGAGAGTAGAGAAAGGGTATAGTCCGGAATTTGCCTTTTTTTCTTTCTTTCTTCTCATAAGATATGAAATGAGATCAAAGCCTCCTTGTATACTTCTCATCCAGTTTGTGTTTTTTCTATTTTAGCTCATGTTTGATTTTCCTTGTGTTGCTTGATACAACTTCTTCTTTCCTGCATAATTCGTCTGGAATATCAGTCAACGATGTAACAGTCGGGACATTTTTTGGGTATTATCCAGTCAATATTTTCTAGATGGCTCTGGAGTCCCCTTTCGCATCATTTCGAGACTGACGAGAACTAAATCAATGAACGCTTAAGAACCACATTAGCATTACAACTCTAGTGTCCTATATGCCAAACATTAAATACTCCAAGTACAACAGAGTTCGCTTCAAATCTTTGGTAGACAGAGACAAAGGTAGAAGGATATTCACTGAGTTTTTTGGCAGCATAAGAAAAGAGGAGTTAGGAAAGGAAATGAGAGGTCACATTATACTTGATAATACAAGCGACATCCAAGAATCAATCGTTCTGACCTTCTGGGAGTCAAGAGAGGATATGGACAAGTTTTACTCTCCGCAGAACAAAGCCCTAGCTAGCTTGGTCGAAAGAGCAAAGCCCTTATTTGAAAAAATGCCTGAAAGAACTGATTATGCTGTGTCAGAATTATCATTATGATATCTTGACTCTTGTCAAGAATTGATAAGAAGAGAAAGAGAGAGAAAATCTGCTTTTGTTCTATAGTTGCTTTTTATTCAGCACAAGCCATTGTTTGGCTGCATGAATGTCATCTCGTGTTAGCTCGTGACCGCTGTTTTGCCATTGCAGATCTACAATAGCACGAGCTCGTTTGAGCAATCCAGAAAGCGTCTCTGCTTCTTGTCTTGTAGCTATAGGATCTCTCAATCCAGATGACATGAATATATGCTTATCCGATAGGTCAGGAAGGTTCTCAGGAACAAGAGGAACCATGGCACGGAAGAGTATTGCGCCTGACAATGTTTGCGGATTGAGTAAGAGCATGCTGGCCGCTATGTTTGCACCGTTGGAATAGCCCACTGCTATGACCTTGCGTGGATCAAATTCATAGATTCTTGAAGCCTTCTCAACAAAGCCGGCAAGCTCGTGGGTGCGAAACTCAAGATCCTCGATATCAAAGACGCCTTCAGCAAGCCTGCGAAAGAAACGCGGTATTCTGCCTCCTTCCAGTATTTTGCCGCGAGGACTTAGCAATCGAGCATTGGGGTCAAGCTCACGTCCTAGCGGCAGAAGGTCATCCTCGTTTCCGCCAGTGCCATGCAACAGAAGCAGGGTTAATCCAGCTATATCGCTGCTTCTATCCGGAGACGGAATATACCGGTGCGTAAACCCTAGTTGTTGGTCTGATTTGTTGGCAGGCGATGATGTCGGCACACTCAATATGTCCTCCTATTGTCGTTCGATTGCCTTTCCAGAGAGGTTTTTACTGGAGGCAAGAGTTGCTCCAGCTTTCCACGCATAGGCTCAAGCCACTGTGGTAGTTTTAATTGCTTTCCAAGATCTTCTGGCTTTTCATCTATAGCAAATCCGGGTGGATCTGTGGCAATTTCAAACAGTATGCCACCTGGCTCTCGAAAGTAGACAGAATGAAAGTATATGCGGTCAATTACAGGAGTCGGATTAAGTTTTGCTTCCTCAATAATTCTCTTACGTAAATCTATCTGATGTCTATCGTTAGCGGCGCGCCATGCAATATGGTGGACTGTGCCTATTCCTATATAGCCTCTAGATATTTCAGGTTGGCATACAATATCGACAAATGAGCCTATTGATAGGGAGGATTCTGTACTGCCGCTGCCGCCTTCTTGATTGCTATTGTTTTTTTCTACTATTCTAAAGCGAAATCTATCTTCTTTGTTATCTTTAGCTACAAGTTTAAATCCCATAGTATCAGCCAGAAGTGAAGCAGTGCGCTCATATCCTTCTTCAGAAAGAGTGGCTGAGTGGAATCCTCTTATGGCATGTTCCTTACTAATAGGGCTTTCTTTCCATGTGTCGTTATCTGTCTGCTGTAGTAGTTGTTGTCCTTGAGCATCATTAGAAGAAGGAGAAATAAGCTCAAGCATCAATCCATCAGGATCATGGAATGAAACAAATTCATCGCTAAAGCGTTTTGAAGGGCCAACAAAGGAAATGCCATTGCTCTTAAGCCTATCAACCCAGTAGGTCATTGAGCCATGTGGAATCAGAAACGATATGGCTGTAACCTGTCCTGTCCCGCGATATCCTATAGGCGCCTCAGACCAAGGGAAGAATGTCAGAATGGTTCCAGGACGTCCCAGTGAATTGCCATAGTAAAGGTGGTATGTTGTTGGATCATCAAAATTAACTGTTAGCTTAACTAGCCTCAGCCCCATCAGCCCAGAGTAAAAGTCGATATTCCGTTGAGGGTTTCTAGCTATAGCTGTAATGTGGTGAATGCCAAGAACACCTTGTTCTGATTTTTGGTTACTCTCTACCATATTCTTCCCCATCTTCTATCCTTATCCTTATGCCCCAAACTGCATTTCAATATTTAAAAAGATTGTATCAATACTACGCACATATATGCCCTTCAACATACGGCGATAAAGTTTAGGACTGTTCATATACTCTGCGCCAAACAAAAAAGCAGGACGAGCTTCCAAAGTCGCAGCCATGATGATGATGATGTTAATCAACTGCGACCCTTCAGGTTTTTAGAGGAAAAATTCAAGAACATAGTTAGACTATAAGACACACATCTTATGTGCATGAGCAAAAAATTAAGATGAGAGCAAAAATAGACAGAGAGAGTCTCTCGATCTCTTCTTGCTATTGTTAAGGCTGTAGTGGCTGCTTTGTAGCCTTCAAAGAAGTCTTGAAGCTATTCTACCACACCACTACCGACATCACTAACCTCCTTCTTCTTCTTCTTCATCTTCTCCTGCTTCTTCTTCCGCTGTTTCTCCTGCTTCTGCTGTCGGGCCTCCAAGTGCAGTAGTGGCATTAGTAGCACTGGCGCCTGCAGTCATGTTACCTCCTAATGCATTCAGAGCTAGATCTAAGTGCATTAGCGCAGCTTCATCATCATCATCCTCTATTGCCGTGCGTGCCTCTTCTATATGGAATCTTACTTCTGATTGATTTCCTCCTGCTGCACCAGTAGTAGTAGCATTTCCGCCTGCAGTAGTAGCATTTCCGCCTGCAGTAGTAGCATTTCCGCCTGCTGCGCCTGTCATATTCTGCTGTTGTGCTATTGCTGGCTGGTAGCTGTTAATGAGGGACAGTCCTGACAGAAGTGCTGCAGCAATTACTATAGCTGCTATAGGTATAGCAGCTGCTATCGCCTTGGTTCTTCTATTGTTGTTAACGTCTATTCCACTATGTGGATTCATAAAGCCATTGTAAACGATATAGCACTTAATGATTTCGTCTTCATTATAGCAAACTAGAAGCTGAATGAAAGAAACGGTATTAGATTCAAGCTGAAAGGCCGGCTTGATGTCAAGACATGATTTTGCCCGGCATAGTACGTAGAGGGCTTAACCGGCTATTGCAGGGAAAAGAGCAGATAGATACATTGCAGTAATGAGAAGCAAGGTAGCAGCCTGAAAGGTAGGAGATATAGAGAATAAAGGGTGATAACCAGAGAGTCGTTATTTGACGGATTCCAATCAGAATACTGCTGCGCTCGTTTGAGCCAATAGCGAGGACCATAACAGCATATATGTACA
>JAICVG010000185.1 GCA_025935445.1 Nitrososphaera sp.
AGCATTTCTGGCTACCATATGAGAGAAGCCGGCTGTAACGCTGTGCAAGAACTGGCCTTCACCTTTGCAAACGCAATTGAATACATCAATACTTGTACAAGCAGAGCAGGACTGAATGTTGATGACTTTGCTCCACGACTTTCGTTCTTTTTCTGCTGCACTATGGAATTCTGTGAGGAAATTGCCAAGTTCAGAGCGGCTCGGCGAATCTATGCCAAAATAATGAAAGAGAAGTTTCATGCAACAAATCCTAAATCGCAGCATCTCCGCTTCCATGTTCAGACATCTGGCGAATCACTGACTGCCCAGCAAGTTGACAATAACATTGTCAGGGTCGCGACGGAAGCACTTGCTGCAGTACTTGGTGGATGCCAATCGTTGCATACCAACTCACGTGATGAAGCGCTTGCACTTCCAACTGAAGAATCAGTCAAGATCGCGCTCAGAACTCAGCAGATAATTGCTACTGAGACGGGAGTTATCAAAACTGTGGATCCGATGGGTGGATCATACTACATTGAATACCTTACAGCCAAGATAGAAGAAGAGGTTAACGAGTATCTCAAAAAGATAGAAAGGATGGGCGGTGCACTAGTCGCGGTGGAGAAGGGCTTCTTCCAAGAAGAGATCAGGAATAACGCATATCAATTGAAGAAAGAAATTGACGAAAACAAGCGCATTATTGTGGGCGTCAATAAGTATCAAGACGAGCATGATGTCGAGCCGAAGATCAACAGGATAGATCCATTGCTGGAGCAAAAACAATTAGCAAATGTCAAGGAATTCAGGAGCAATCGCGACAAGTCAAAGGTTGACCAAGCGCTATCACAACTCCAAAAGGCAGCTGAAAAGGATGACAATAACTTAATGCCGCATATCATCAATGCAGTTAAGAGCTACACTACGCTTGGCGAAATTAGCAGCACTTTACGAAATGTGTTTGGAAGATACGAACCCAAGATATCTTTCTAGAGTGTAAGAAGAACTCTCTATAGAAAGAGAGTGCAAGAACCGAGCTGGTGATATTGGTGGTGGTGGTGCCATCTACGACTCTACAAGCTAAAGGAGCAGTTTAGGTTTTGCTTGTGCAGTTGCCATTTTCATTAGTATCCAAACCCGCGGCCTTATGTTGGCAAAACATTCTGAAAGTGACTGTGTCTTGAGATATGATCTGCTTTTCGAATATTGAATTTATTTCAAATGTCTATTCATATATGCGTGTAATGCATCAGTGATAAGTTACGAGGGGCTTGATTTGATTTGACCTTTCTTCGTCCAATACAAAAAATATCAAGATCTGCGAGTCAGCTGCCTAGTAGAGGCGCACGCCTATCGTCGTGTTGAAAAGACAGCCTTTAACTGATGATGATAATAATCGAGACAAATAACGTAGTGATTGGTCAAGAGATAGATATGCATAGGCCAATAGAAAGTCTGTAGAAATAACCTATTTAACTGAATTCCGCAAAGGCAATTTAATGCAGGAGAATAAAAGCTTAGACTCCAAAAAACAAGAAGAATTCTTATGGGTTGCCACTTTCCTGCCCCTAAAGAGTTGGAAATATGTGATTCCTTTTCAGGTGATGACCTCAAAAGTACTGAAGCAAGCAAAAGAAACCAAAGGAGTAATGAACTATGCTGTCAAGGCTGATTTTCCAAAAAAGCACTTCTGGACGCTATCTATTTGGAAAGATCAAGATTCTCTTAGGCACTTTGTTATGGCAGAGCCCCATGCAACTGCTATTAAGAAGTTCACTGAATGGGCTGGAGAGGGCTCTGCATTTGTGGAATGGACTAGCTCAAGTAATTCAATTGATTGGGCAGAAGCTCTCGAACGGCTTAAGAATCCCACCTTTTACTACAAGAATCAAAAATAATCTCCTGCAATATTTATGATTTATAGATTATGTACTTTTACGAATTGTTTTAAAGCAGCTTTGGACCATTAAGTCACTTTACATGAGTGGATATAACGCAAAATGAAATCAATAACCCTGATATCATATAATTGGCAAACTTACAGCTTTACTAGCCTAACATCCATTTACTTTACTCTTAGTAACATCCAATCCCGCTTTCTTAGTAGGAGTTTCTCCCTTCAAAACCAAAGCTAGACTACCATGTAATACTGTAGCGGGGTTACCTGAACTTCTGGGATTAGATTAATAAAATCTCAGTGGCTTTCTCTACTATCAAATGAGAGTCGACCATATAGCTATTGCAGTTAATAATGTGCAGCAGGCACTAACCGACTACCAAAAAATACTCAATGTTGACGAGCTGAAAATAGAGGAAGTGCCCAATGAAAAGGTCAGGGTCGCGATGCTAATGCTCGAAGACACGAGAATAGAATTAATGGAACCAATGGCTCCTGACAGTCCAATTTCAAAGTTCCTACAAGAACGTGGGGAAGGCATACACCATATAGCAATCACTGCTGACAACATCGAAAAGGATGTTGCAAGGGCATCTGAGAAGGGTATGAAAATGCTTGGCGGATTGCGCACAGGCTCGTACGGCCGCAAGATCACATTTATACATCCTAAATCACTTCACGGTGTCCTGACAGAGTTCTGTGAAGCGCCACCACTGTCAGAAGACGCCACAGAAGAATAACAATAATAATAAGAGCAAAACCGGGATTTTGTCTTGTATTGCAAGCTTGCGAACAGCTTACCAAGCTACTGGCTGAAAGTGTGAAGAGAAACCATGCCGACGCACTGCTGCTCTCCGGAGGGCTTGATAGCAGCATTTTGGCAAGTATACTACGGCCACAATACTCACTTGCGGCAGGATTTGGAACAGCTGCTCCTGATCTTGTCTATGCAAGGCAGGTTGCAGAAAGATACAGCAAACACCATGTTGAAGTTATTTTTGGACAAAACAAAATGGCAGAGCTGGTCGAGCAGGTTATACAAATTTTTAGAACATTTGATCCGATAGAGATCAGGAATTCTGCAGTGGCACTTGCAGGCATAGAGTGGGCAAAAAGCGATGGCTATTCTAGTGTAATGACTGGTGACGGAGGCGACGAGTTGTTTGCGGGCTACAATTACTTTTCTCGCTATTATTCTGACATGCAAAGATTTGATTCAGAGCTGCGAAGGCTGTGGCAGATCATGCATTTTTCTTCAAGAAAACTAGGTGAATATACCGGTATTGAAGTGAAAACTCCTTTCCTTGATGAGAAGTTTGCGTCATTTGCAAAATTGATCAGCGTGAACGACAAAGTGGGCGAACATGATGGTAAAAAGTGGGGTAAGTTTATTCTTAGAAAATGCTTTGAACCAGCATTGGGCTCACTGGTATGGAGACCCAAGCTTGCGCAGGAGCAAGGAGCTGCCACTGATCGTTACCAGCAGTATATTGAAGAAATGATCGACAACCTGACTTTTGCAAACAAGAAAAGAATAGCTCAGGAGCAAGAGAGCGTCAGAATAAGAAGTAAAGAACATCTACACTACTATGCCATTTTCAGAAGCTATTTTCCTCCCCCAAAAGAGGAAGAAGAAGATGATGATCATATTTGCAGATCACGCTGCTCAGATTGTCGAGGATGTATTGCACCTGATGCTAGGTTTTGCAGAAAGTGTGGTGCTTTTCCTGTTGTGCCACTTTCACTTTGAATACTTACGGGGCTTTTTTGTAAAGATCCTCTTGCAGCCCTCGCAGCAAAAGTAGTAAATCTTGCCATGATGCTCATGGCTAATTGCAAGTTCCTGATGCATTTCAATTCCGCAGACAGGATCAACAACAGGCATCAGCACTATGCAAAGAACCTGCGTATTTATTGTTTACCAAAAGCAATGATGGCATGTTATTTTTACACAAGATAAAGCTCTAGGCGTTTGTTGAAGTGTGAGCACCTGAATTCAAGACAAAACAGGTTGCCTCTTACAGTATATTAAAAATTTTCATTTTCTCGCCTAGAACGGAGGGAAAAAGAGCGTTGATATATTGTATGACCTATAGACAATTCTCTCTTGATACCTTATCTAATATCTCTACACTATGTTATTGGATAGCATCTGAAAATCTCTTATACTTTTAGAAAGCAAAAAAATAGAAAAAGCGGGCGTCTGGTTGCCCAGACATTGTCGAAATCCTTAGTTTATGGAATAGACCTGCTGTACAGCTTTCC
>JAICVG010000188.1 GCA_025935445.1 Nitrososphaera sp.
ACAAAAAAAGATAATGCTCTTTAAGCATTAGTCATAGAAGTCGCGTAATTCCATCTTCTATAATTATTTCGCCAAGACATATACTAAGTAGTTTAGCTTACTAGTCTTTAAACAGTAATAGAGATCTGGCTCAATTATACCTACTACTTTAGCTGGTCGCGCTTTATTTTCTCCTGCAAGAGCATTATCCCTTGAATCAACGTCTCTGGGCGAGGAGGACATCCAGGGACATATACGTCAGCTGGCAAAACATTGTCCACTCCGGGCAATACATTGTACGAATCAAAATACAGCCCGCCTGTTATTGCACAGGCCCCCATTGCAATCACGTATTTCGGCTCCGGCATCTGGTCGTATACAAGTCGAAGCCGGGGCGCCATCTTTCTGTTCACTGTGCCAAGGACAATAATTAGGTCACATTGCCGCAGCGAGCCAAAAGCCTCAAGAACTCCATATCGCTCCAAATCGTACCTCGGACTGGACGCAGCTCCTAGCTCAACACTACAGCAGCCAGTTTCCAGATGAACGGGCCACAATGAAAATATCCTACCCCAGTTTACTGCATAGCCTAAAGGCGTATCAATCGCCTTTACTAGGGCGTCGCCTAATTTGCCTAAAAATGCGCCAAACCCCGCTCCTGGGTCAATCAAATTTCGAAAGCTTTTCTGCGGTTGCGCGTCCTCCTCCATGTGCTCTCATTATTTTTTATATGTTAAAAGGATTGGAGAACACAATGATGGATGCTCTATCTTTCAATCTCAACTGGCCATATGTTGAGGCTCCAGTAGATTACAGGAAGGTCTGCAAGCTTTGCGCCTTTCAATAGATGCGGCATTGCTGAAAGGTTCCTAACCGAAGGTACGCTCATCTTGTGCCTGTAAGGTTTAGGTGTGCCGTCACTTACGATATAGTGCCCAAGAGCGCCTCTTCCTGATTCGACCCGACTGTAGGCTTCGCCAGGTGGGCCTCTTGGATTTGGCTGAAGCTTGGCTCTAATTTGACCCGACTGAGGCATCTTGGTCAAGCATTGCCTAATGATGTTGATACCTTGCCTTATGTCGTACATGGGAAGGATGCTTCGTGCAAACGAATCGCCTGTTTTTGCTATTGGCACTTCAAAGTCAAACTGGTTATAAATGTCGTAAGGCTCATCCTTTCTCACATCATAGTTCACGCCGCTTGCCCGAAGGACAGATCCGGTTACTCCGAGATTGATTGCATCAGCCTTTGAAAGCAGACCTACTCCTTCACTTCTTTGACGAAATAGCGGATTGTCATAAAATATCTTGTCGTACTCTGGTAGACGTTTGCGTTCAAAATAATCTAGGAACTTGACTGCCTTGTCGGCAAAGCCATCAGGCAGATCATTTCGCACTCCTCCCGGAACTATATATGCATGAGTTATTCTGTTGCCACTCGCCATATCCGCCAAGTCAACAAAGAGTTCCCTGTCAGCGGTAGCCCACATGAACATAGTTGAGTGGCCCATAAAGATGCCAAGGATTGCAAGCCAATACAATGTATACTGGATTCTATCTATCTCTGCCAATAGCACCCTTAGATACATGGCTCTTTCCGGGACTTGCAATCCGATCAGTTCTTCAACAGCAAGACAATATGAGTATAGTATGTTGCTTGAGTCATGTATTACCGGCCTTTCGATATGCGGCACATTTTGGACAAACGTCCTATATTCAGACATCTTTTCTTCACCTCTGTGGACATAGCCCACATCTGGGTCGGCGCTGACGATAATGTCGCCATCCACTACGATGATAATCCTCATATGGCCCGAACCGGGATGCTGGGGTCCGATGCTAAGCGTCATGTACCTGTCTCTATCCTCAAGCTGCTCAACATGGAAGCTTCCTGAATGAAGTTGAGCACTCGCAGACGTCTTGTTAACGTCAAGGGATCCATTATCGCCTTTATTGTAAGCATTGTTATCACTGGCACTAGACATTTTTCCTGACATATGCCATTTTTTCAGCATCTCTTAAATTGGTTGGTTGAGAGACTAACTGTACTTAATTCTGAAGCCTTTCAAAGGAATTACCAAGCTAGTAGAGTATTGACACTGGTCCGTTTCAAATGTCCGTTAGAGCCCGAGATAGCAAAATGCGCATTAAGTATAGACCAGGAGGAGACTAATATTTTGGCATAACAGAGATAGAATCTGCAGGGTTTGTCCCGCAATTCGGGCAGCGCAGCTTTGGCTTCGCAAATGCAATAAATGCATCTTTCCCATCCATCGGAATTATCCCATAGCTATAGGTCAAAAGCTCCCTGTCTGTAACATTCTTGTCAGAGTCTATGATTTGCTCCTCAGGCGCTGAAGCAACAACTGCATTATCACCATCGCTATTCGCAGTTACACTATCCATATCTGCGAGGACTTCACTCATCCTTTGGTCTCTTTTTGATCCAGGGGCAGCAGCTTTATCTTCCAATGGTTCGCCGATCCATATGTCGAAGTGTTCAGGAAGAACCTCTGCATTGCAGGTAATACACTTCTGCCCCTCAAAAAACTCCTTGATGATTCTTTTCCACTCGCCGTCATCGGGCTTTCTAAAGCTGTACGTTGTAGGAGGAACTCGATTAGGAAAATATGGCCTATAGATCCCATAATCTCTGCTTCTTGGCCGCACGAAATCGTCATAGCTTCTGCTAGTTCCGCTACCTGAGTTAAGTTGGGTTTCCTCTCGAGAAAAGATGCTTAGAGACAAGTCTTTTATCAAGCCCGCCGTCGTCTCAGTATTGGCCATGGTCGGTGGATAGTCGTTCTTATCTAGCTGGGGTGTCCCCTGTGGCAGGGTAGGCCTAGGAGGTGACGGGAAGAAGAATATCTCAGGTGATGAGAGGCCGTAGCCTCCTGCAATCTGCTGTAAGGCTGAACAAGCCAGCCATTTCAAATCTTCAAAATCGACTTTGAAGCGATAGTTTGCGGTCAATTCGTCTTCTCGCACGAGGGCGAGATATTCCATAGTGAGCATAAATTCAGCAAATGCCATGTGTCTTAAGAGATACTTCGTCAGGCCCATCTCAGAAGCTAACTCCATGTATGTGTCAAAGAATTCCTTTGATGTAAATGAAAATGGCGAAAGATCGGTACCTCCAGCGGGCTGATCAGACGGCCTGCTTTTGTTACTGCTCGTGGAGAAGGCTCGTGCCAAGTGAAATAGCACTATGATTGCAAACTGGACACCAAGCGGAGAGCTCTGAATAAACGACTGCAGAGTACTCTTATGGTTGGTAATAGTGATTACATTATCATTACTATCAATATTTGTAGCAGTTTGGTCGTGACTAGAAGTAATTTCTTCTTGAGAAGGATCCGCTTTATCCTGCTCGATATTGCTTGCGGCATTCCTATCATCGTTTTGTCCTTTGGACAAGTTAAGGAAGAATTGCGCCTCTTAATATAATAATGGTTTTATCACAGGCGATAGACTGCCTGCAAGGTCAACCATATTCACAGTAATTTATCGTAGTCTAGCTTTAACCTTTGGTCTGTATTAATGCATAGGAATTAGGTCGATAATAAACCAGAAACTGACAGCATATTGCCCCCTGGCAACAGGATGGAAGGGTCCATAAAGATGGCTGACCTTCATTTATTTGCCAAGATAGCTACAACGCTAAAAATACTTAGGCTCATCTTTGTCAAACGAACCCCCTATGACAAACACAAAGGTTTACCAAGACTATTCAGCATTACCCCTAGAACACATCTTTCCGCAGGTCTTGCTGGCCCTACTCTAATGACTTAAAACGACGTCAACTCAGGTAGCCACTTTCTAGACCTTGATTGCAGACTTTTAGTCATAAACAATACTATAGAGGTCTGCGTGCTGTTAGTTATCAATATGATTGCAGATCTCATCGTCTTAACACCTGCCAACCCTCATGTAAATAGGCCAAACCACCTTTCTTTTGTGCCAAGTATTTTTCTCGCCCCATGCAGCGGCAAGACTATCATAGACTTGTTTAACAGGATCAGAGTTATTCTTTTGAATATATTTTTGAACACTTGACCATGTATACAGATAGCCAATTAGTTCTGACAGACCCCAATG
>JAICVG010000333.1 GCA_025935445.1 Nitrososphaera sp.
ACGTCAAGGGCGAGATCACCGGAGGAGTTGTGGAGAAAAAGGAGGATAGGATAACTGGTGAGCGCCTTGAAGAAGAAGCGGAAGAAGCATTCGAGCTTAATGGCGAAGTAGTCAAGCCGGATAAGGAGCAGATTGCAATCACTGCTGCAGGGAGAAAGGGCAAGCTGACAAAGCCGAGGATCAAGGAGGAAAAGATACCGGAAACTCTGCGGAAAGACAAGAAGCAAGATCAAGCTCAGATGACACTTGACAAGGTAGCTGAGGATGCTAAGCCAAAGAGGAGGAGGAGGAAGAACAAGTAAATGCCAGCCGACAAGCGTCACCTAGAAGTCATCAAAAAGATTAGACTGATAATGAAGGATGTCAGCACTGACCTTATGGTACAAAAGACCATGCCTGTGCTAAATGTCCCCAAGGTAGGCTATGACAACACAGTTTGGTCTGGCGAAGAAAGGATGTTAACAATTGGCAACAAGACAGTCAGCATAAGCCCCGACAGCACTAAGAAAATACCGACGTTTGCCCAATATCTGGTGATGGCTAATGCCGTGCGCAAGCTACTGAACGAGGAAATGGAAAGTACCATACGTGGAATGTACTATGCCACGTTGAGTACCGTAGGCGATGAGAAGAACAAGCAAAAGTTCTGGAACAGCCAAGACGACTCAGATGACGCAATCAAGGCAATCGAGCTCTTGACAGGTGTTCCAAGAGAAGAGTTCTCTGTAACCTCAAAGCCAAAGGGCATGATATCAGGCCCGATCACGCTCAGAGTTGGAGGCGATATCATTAATTGCAACCTTGGCAGTAGAGCTACATCGCAGCTGATACCAACTAATATACGCGACGTTGAAATAGTAGACGTCAAGGCCGACTTTGTAATGGTAGTGGAAAAAGATACTGTGCTAAACAATATCCGCAAGTCTGGTTTTATACAGAAGCACAATGCAATCCTAATGACTGGCTCAGGCGAGCCAGATAGGGCAACCAGAATGATGGTTAAGGCACTTAATGAAGAGTGGAAAAAGCCGGTGGTGGTTTTTGCAGATGCCGACCCATGGGGCCTTGGCATCGCGCTCCGATATAAGATCGGCAGTGAATCGCTCAGCTATGATAGTCACAGACTAGTCACGCCTGACGCCAAGATACTTGGTATGCTGTTCTCGGACATTTACAAATACAACATACCCGAGGTTGCAAGGCTTGCCGCGTCAGAAGAAGATCTCAACAGGGCAAACGATATGAAGAAAAAACCTTGGTTTCAAGATAAAAAGTGGCAGAAAGAGCTTGACATATTCCTGAAGAACAAGGAAAAGTGCGAGCTTGATGCATTCTTCAAACACGGCTTCAAGTACCTCTCAGAGACCTATCTGCCGCAAAAGTTGCGCGAAGCAGGCGTAATTTAGTATTATTATATGAAGCCCAAATTTAATTTATTCATCTTGCATTGATTCTAGATAAACCAAATTTCATAAGATACATTTCTTCCTTAAATCCAGTGTAATTCCAGTAGTATTTGTTAACAACAGTCGATAT
>JAICVG010000039.1 GCA_025935445.1 Nitrososphaera sp.
ATTCTAGGTCTGCACCAACAAAGCCATGTGTCACTGCTGCGATCCTGTCTTGATCCACGTCAGTGTCAAGTGGCATGTTGCGCGTATGTATTTGTAGTATCTCTAGCCTGCCGCGCTTATCTGGAACTTTAATTTCAATTTCTCTATCAAACCTGCCTGGTCTTCTCAGAGCGGGGTCGATTGCATTTGGTCTGTTTGTGGCTGCAATGACAATTACTTTTCCCCTCGCTTCAAGGCCATCCATCAGCGACAGCAGCTGCGACACAACTCTTCTTTCTACTTCGCCTGTAACCTCTTCGCGTTTTGGAGCAATAGAGTCGATCTCGTCTATAAATATAATCGATGGTGCCTTTTCCTTTGCTTCTTTGAATATTTCTCTCAGCCTAGCTTCTGATTCTCCATAGAATTTGCTCATGATTTCAGGTCCTGAGATGCTGATAAAGTGGGCGTTGCTTTCGTTTGCAACAGCCTTGGCTAGAAGTGTCTTGCCTGTGCCTGGAGGGCCATACAACAATACTCCTTTTGGTGCTTCTATGCCTAGTTTCTCAAATATCTCCGGGTGCCTGAGCGGAAGCTCGATCATTTCTCGAACTTTTTGGATCTCTTCTTTTAGGCCACCGATGTCTTCGTATGTTACCTGTGGGACTCCTCTGAGAGTCTCACCCTTTTCTGCAATGTGGAATATTGTCTTCTGTGTGACTAGAACGGCATCTGCAGCAGGCGTGACACCAATTACTTGAAATGTCAGCCTGCCGCCAAAATATGGAACCATCACATTATCACCCTTGATTAGCGGCACGCTTTCAAGAGCATCTGCCAAATAGCGTTCATCAATTGGCGGTATGGCCTCAAGAGGTGCCACAATCACTTTTTCGGCTGGGACTGCCTTTATCTTCTTGACAATTACAGTGTCGCCTATCGCAATGCCAGCATTATTCCTGACAAGACCATCCACCCTGATAATGCCCTTGCCCTCATCAGAAGGATAAAGCGGTAGACATTTTGCAACTGTCCTGCGCTTACCTCTGATTTCAATAACATCTCCAGTTGATGCGCCCAGCGAATCCATTGAGTCGTAGTCGATTCTTGCTACTCCCCGACCTACATCTCTGGTATACGCTTCAAGTACCTTTAGGGATAGGCTATTCTGGCTCACACCAACACCTTGGAAATACCGCTCTTTATACCTTTGTTATCTTTCATACTATCTATGATTACAAATGCAAGTTTTGCCATAAATTCCATACAAATAATTCTAAAAATTTAAACTCTAAAGAATTATAACTTTCCTCCAAGCTCTCGTCATTGAAATCATGATAAAAGAGAACAACAAGCCGATGCTGCCCGGCGAGCACATTGCATCCATCGAGGAATTTGAAGGAGGCAAGAATACTTACATTGCTTCTGATGGGATGGTGCGGTCTTCAGCTGTCGGAACAAAAATTTACGATCTAAAACGCAGGATTGTCAAGGTTGACCAAAAGAACTCGCCGATGCTACCAAAGGTGGGCGATATCATTGTTGGGTATGTCGATATGCTGTTTAGTAGCATGGTCTCTGTCAAGATCCTATACATAAATGACAAGAGATCTGATGCAGGGTTTTCTGCCATTGCATCAGCAAGGGTTGGAGGCCGCGGAGACAGGGACAGAAGGGGTGGTGATAGGCGTGCCACCTTTCATACAGGCGACATCGTAAGGGGTAGAGTCGTCAGCCTGCTCAACTCGACGGTGCACCTTACGCTTGCAGAAAAAGAGTATGGAGTGCTCTATACCTTGTGCTTCATGTGCGGCGGAGATACCGTGCGCACCAATGAAAACACGATAAAATGCGTTGAGTGTGGTGCATTTGAAGAACGCAAGCTGACGCAGGACTATGGCAAGGAAACATTCCGTCTGATACACAAAGCAGGCAAGTAGAGAGTGTAGTATTACTACTAGTAATGTAGTAATGATAATATCAATAACAGCATGGCACCAAGGGTTGCCTTTCAGGGTGAGCGAGGAGCTTATGGCGAAATGGCTACTCTACAGTACTTCCCCGACGTTAAACTGCTGCCGCTCAAGTCATTTCAAGATGTATTTGATGCTGCAGAGACTGGCAAAGTAGAGTATATTGTAGTACCATTGGAAAACTCGATAGAGGGAAGCATCAATGAGATCTATGACTTGTTGCTCCAGACTAAAATGAACGTCGTAGGCGAGATTTACCAACGCGTCAGACACTGTCTTATTGCAAACAGAGGCACAAAAATGATCAGGTATGTGCATTCGCATCCACAAGCACTTGCACAATGTAGAGCATATCTTCAAAATAAAGGGCTCAAGCCTATGCCGACTTACGACACAGCTGGCGCAGCAAAGATGATAAAGGAAAACAAGATGGTAGATTCTGCTGCTATAGCGAGCAAGAGAGCGGCAGAATTGTATGATATGGAGATACTTGATGAAGGTATAGAGGACAGGAAGAACAATTATACTAGGTTCTTTGTGCTGTCGCCAAAAAAGAAAAAGAGTGGAAAAAGCGATCCACATGATATCGGCGGCTACAACCACAAGACCTCGATCATATTTTCAGTCAGGCATGTCCCTGGCGCGCTTTTTGGTATCTTGGGCGAGTTTGCAATACGCAAGATAAATTTGACTAAAATAGAATCGCGGCCAACAAAGGAGACACCTTGGGAATACAACTTTTATGTAGACTTTGAAGGTCACCTGCAGAACAAGGCTGTGCATGAAGCACTATTATCAATAAAGCCAAAGACATCTTACATCAAGATACTTGGTTCTTACAAAAAGGCTGAGTTTCACTAGTGGCGCCTGAAGCGCAACCCTAGGCCTATCGTTATTATGCCAGTTACTACAAGCATAAGCGCGCCGATCAGGCCGAGCGGGCTTGACTTTGTCTGTGCATGACCCTCAATTGTAAGATCTGAAGTGCCTGTATTGTTGATCGTTATCCTGTGCTGGCCAGCCTTTTGCGCAGTCAGATCGTAACTGAAGGAGGAATTGCCGCTTCTTGACTCAATCACTTGACCATCCGGAGCTTTGATCTCGATATGGAATGTAGTGCCGCTCACCGAAATGCTTGCGGTGTTCTCTACGTTCATATCCGGAGTAATTACATCCGCTGTTCCAGGCCTGATAGTGTTATCAAGTGGGACATCTACTGGCACAATGGAATAGATGCTTGACGCTATGCCAATGGCAATGAATACTATTCCTGCTGCAATAGCTATGTAAAAGAACTTGCTTGCCAGCATACAAATTGCCGAAGTGTGATACTATATATAGTGCTTTATGGCCTTGCAACCAGCAAGAGCAACACCATCAATGATAGCATATTAAGATCTTGTTATCAACAGCAATACCTCATCTTACTATATATAGACCACATAACAGAATTTTCCGCAAATATTTGCAGTCAATCATAACTGAACAGCAGGCGTTGGATTGTACAGCTGAAAGGCAATTGATTCCTATGCTTCTTGAATTTCACGCTAAGGTGCAAGCTCAAAAAGATTGGACTGGTTCCAACATAGTTGGCACCAGAGACGGATTAGAGGCAGTGGTCTACTTTTATTTTTATTAATATTTATTTCTGACCTTTAAGAGTGCAGATTTCTTCTGCATATTCAAAATGGTATATAATATCTTATTCTTAGATTAGCGCTTTCTAATAATATCGACTTACACTATAGATTTACTGCAGGCAGAAGCAAGACAATTTTTGCTTGGCAAACATGTATATCAGCATCCTCCGCCTTGATATGGCTAAAGGTGCTTCAAGTAGTAGTGGTCGTATGCATTGCTACCAAGATAGCAAGAATAACAATTAACAAGTTATGTGAATGAAAGCGGATCCTGGCAACATAATACATGGAGCCCAAATCCATATAATTTTTCCTTCTACTGCCAGGACCGTTACAGCAGCTGCTGTAATAACAACTCTGTCGCCAATTTTTAAAAAGGTTTCAGTTATTATTGTAGATGTACACTTAAGAATTTTATAATTATTCAGCAAGTTATCTATGACTGTCGATTAGAATATCCTATCTAAAATAGATAAATTTTAAAAAAATAAAAAAGTGAGGCTCTTGTAGACTTAATTTGTCTTTGTGTGGTCAGGTATTACCTGCAGAGTCCACCTGGAAGGCTGGTTCCGCAGTTATTATTGTCTCCGAAGCTGTTTTGGTTCACGTTTGTAGGCATTCCATCGGCATTGTTCAGATCAGCTGTCTCATGGCCGAATACTGTGTTGTAGTCTATGTTGTTGCCTTGGCTCATTGGATCTAGGTATATGCCGTTAGCTCCGTTGCCATACATGTTGTTTGCAGCTACGACATTATCAGAGCTACCTATAAGGAGAATCCCTTCTCTCAAGTTAGCCACTATCTGATTGAATGCCGTGACTCCTCCATTACTTCCGTCAGATACTACTGCAATTCCGTTATTGGTGAAAGTATTTCTACTGATTTCGGTTCCTGATGAACTAGCCATTACTGCGCCTATGTCGTTGTTTGCCAATTGCACATCTGTGAGATGTCCTCCTGAGCTTCCTAGGAATGTGACTCCTCTGCTAAAGCCAGATATTTCTCCAAGACCTGATATGGCAACATTCTCTGCATTTGCAACCAGTATTCCGCTACTGCCATCATAATCCGTTGTTGTTGGACTTTCTGAACCTGTCTCATCGCCAGAGGCTGTTGTTGTTGGACTTTCTGAACCTGTCTCATCGCCAGAGGCTGTTGTTGTTGGACTTTCTGAACCTGTCTCATCGCCAGAGGTTATTGAATAGCCATTCAGGTTGATGGTTATATCGCTTGCACCTACAATAAGTCCATCTCCGTTATCACAATTAAGATCTGATGTTAATGTCACGTCTTGTGTTACGACCTGTCCGCATGATGCTATTCCACTGTTTGGTCTTAGACCTAGGCGTTCACTCGCAGCAGCATTATCATTGCTGTTAGCTGAATTGCTCTCCCCTTCCTGAGAGTCGGTTTGATCTTTCACGTCTTCATTGGATTCCGAGTCAGTTTGTTTTGTCACGACATCATTGTCTTCCTGTTCTGTCTGTTCTTGGGTTTCTTGTGTGTCTGTTCCTTGTGCCTGCGCCATCGTAGGAAATGTTGTTGCACTTAGCACTGCAAGTATGCTCACGGCTACTGCAGTGTAGAACGCTATGGATTTGGGCTCCATTGAGAGGGAAACCCATAATAAACTATTTATAGAATGGGTAATGCCGTACCCTGACTTTTTGCCAGTAATTTTGAATATGTTACTAGGATAGATCTCTGAATATTCCTCTGTATGATATTGCAGAAATAGGTCTTTATGTGTTTGAGGAACACTAGGAAGCGTTAGTATAAAGGAAAATTGACAAAATATTCGAATCTTTAACAGTATGGCAGTTATCATTGTGCTAGGGATTGTCGTTCGGAAGTAGAGAAAATCAATGGCCAATAACGTTAGCGTTTCAAAAAGTACTTCTAATCGTGATAGAATTGATATTACCACATCCATTCTTGATGCCGCAAACGGTGGGGCAACTAGGAGAAGAATATTACTCGTATCTGGTCTTTCCAGCAATCAATTCAAAAGGTACCTTTCTATGTTGATAGAAAATGATTATATCAGGATGGAAATTCAAGAGAGGAGTAAAGGAACCGCAATCTATAGAACTACAGGCAAAGGAATTGCTCTATTGCGTGTATACCAACGTATTAGGGATCTGTTATCACCAGATACTGCAACTAACAATTGGTTCATTGACTACAGATCCAGCATTCCTATGTGGCACAACATGCAGAAAAAGTGAGAAGATCAGAGCTATAAAACTAAAGAATTAGAATCTTGAGAGAGTTCGAGATAAAGGAATGAGATAATAAGTAGTAGCTATATCTGTCAAGAAAAATGCGAATATGGCTTTGACGCTATTTCTTACAAGTGTTAGAAATTGAACAAAAATCTTTTGGACAATTTCAGATACCTGCCAAGCCCAATGATTAAATTAAGACTTGAGGCATCAATAACCCCGGTAAGCATACAAATTTTCTGCTCAAGAAAAGTAGCCCAATATAATTTAGCTTATGATTATGATCTATATACAAGGGTAAAATCATTATGACCTAGTTGTTTATTGTTTATCATTTCTAATTTCATCTGTTAGTCACTTGTGCGTATAAAAGATATCCTTAATTTTATGAAAGAAATATCGTAGAAACGGAAATACCCATTTCATATATCCCGCTAAAAGCATAGTTTTTTGGGGAGCATGCAACGGCTGGTCAGGCATAGAACGTCTATGCTTGCGGTAATATTAGCAGTATTAGTTGCATTATCATCCACATTAATGATGTTAATTACTATGGGACGACAGGAAGAAAAACCGGTACTACACGAAGAAAAACCGGTACTACAAGAAGCAAGCCTGCAGGATGATAACCAATTAATTGCGAGCACAGATACTAAAGGTAGAGCTCATTTTGGACTCGGCATTATGAATCCTATAGAGCATCGGATCATCTCCCTTACAAATAGCAAAGATAACAAAGCTAATGCTACGTTTACCACAGCTACTGCCAATAGTATTACAAATAGCAAAGCTAATGCTACGTTTACCACAGCTACTGCCAATAGTATTACAAATAACAACGACAACAATTACAACAAAGCTAATACTAATACTAATAACCATGATACACGCAGGGGAGAAGAACATAAGAAGAATAATGAGGTTACTGTCGAGGCCACTCCAAATATTTTTGTAAATTCTAAAAATAATCCGACAACTATTGCATCTTGCGGTCAGGTAATTACTAAAGATGTTATACTGTTAAAAGACATTGAATGTCCGGGAGTTGGGATGATTGTAGGCACAGATGGAATAACCATAAACCTCAATAATCATAGATTATCTTTGGCTAATAATACAGACATATTAAGCATTCCAAAAGTAGAAGAGATCGGAATACTGGTTCCCGGTCAAAAGAATATTACAATCAGCGGACCTGGTGTTATCACGGGTTTTGATAAGGCTATTGAATTTGCAGGGAGTCAAAGAGGTTATGTATTGGGTCTTAGATTAACAGATAACAATATAGGTCTGTCATTAAAGGCCTCCGATAAAATTACAATCTATAGAAGCTTTATTGAAGAAAATACAATCGGCTTAGCATCTCAATCAAGCAAGGATGCTTTGATCGTAAGTAATCAGGTATCACAAAATACTGATGAAGGAATTGTGCTTATGGATTCTAATAACTTCACAATAGGTACTAACAGTTTAATTGGAAATGGCAATATTGGCATGTTCTTAGATGTAAGTAGCTTCAATAATACGATATCCGCTAACAATATACTCAACCATGCTGTTGATGTTAGTAATGCGGATGGGGTACCAATTCACATATCAATGAATGAATATCTTCAAAATAGTTGTGGCAAAGCCCTTCCTGACGGAATATGCTAGAGAAAATTCAAGAACTAGCCATTATATGGCTTCATAGTATCAGCACCGGCTTGTTATGATTGATTTGCTTTTTATAAAGTAGTTTTTCTGCCAGGTATTTCGTTTGTAGAATCTATTATTGTTGTCATTATCTATATCCTTAGCCCGGCCAGAATAAAAGCCCAAAAAGGATTACCTAAATGAAAAGGCTTTCGTCATAGCTCTTCATCTAGCTCTTCGAAGGCGCTGGCCTTAGATATCTCGTGAAGACGCATGGCGACCATTCTTCTGTACTCTTTCATATCGAGTATGCCTTTTTCATCCAGCATCTCTACAAGAGTTGTAAGCCGGGCGCTTAGCTCTTCAATTTCATTCATCTCTTTGCCCGTTACCTTTTTTGGTTCTACCAAGTCGTCACCCTCAGCGCCATGCTCTAGGTGACGACCTTTTCTCTTGCTTGGCATCTACGGGTCAGCTATATGAGCCGCAAGTATTTAATTGTCAATTGAGCAACAAAAAACCTGCCAGTTAATGTTGTCATCTTGTCACGTGAATCTTTTGATTTGTAGATTAGCGGCAAGTAGAAATGATGCTATCTTCTTTTTAGCGCCAACTTGGTGCAAAAAAGACCTATCTGTACTTCAGTGCTGTACTCCAGTTCAAACTCTGATGCACGGCATTTATAAGATCAAATTTTGG
>JAICVG010000022.1 GCA_025935445.1 Nitrososphaera sp.
CAACGTCGGCGGTCTTGAAGTCCATAGACGATCGCGTGCGCAACATCTATATTACTTTTTGACTGCGCGTGCCGAAATCCAAAGTGAACGAGGGTTGGCGCGATCTGGGTAAAGTGCCAGCATCTTGTCATAGAGTTCACGTCCGGTTGTCGTCATTTCGGCTATTCGGTCGAAATCGCGTATGTACTGCCGAGTCTCCTCGATGATCCGGGGATCGTCGTCGTTACCAGGTCGCTTATGTGCGGCGATAACGGCACGTGGATTGAGGGACTCAATTTTGTCGAGTGCGGAGATCCACTCCTGTCGACTCTTCGCATTTGACTCGGCTAGGTAGAGGTGAACGTCGTTGTAGGCAGCATCACCAGCGACCACTAGGCCGACAGAGGGGACATTTAAACAGGTCGTGTGGTCGGTGTCAGTATGGCCAAGTTCCACTGCGACTAAGTTGTGCCCCTCGAGATCAATTACATTTCCTTTAAGCTCCTCGGCGATCACGAGCCGGTCCGGGATTTGGCCCGGAAACCCCGCCTTCCAAAATCTCTCAAGGAGCTCTGGGGAGGATTGTTGGCGCATAACTCTCACAACATCAGGCATCGCGACTGCTCTAGTTTTAGGGAAATGTTCAAGGAGAGCACCGATTCCAAACCAATGGTCTCCATGGCCATGCGTAGTATAGATTGTTGTCAGGTTCTTGCCGCTTGCAGCAACCCAATCCACTAGGTCATCAGCCTGCTTGACGGTCATAAAGGCATCGACTAAAACAGCGTCTTGCTTGCCATAGATGAGGGTTGACGCTATCGCCGGAAACATCGCCTGTTTCATACCCGGAGGCAAGTCGCTCGTGGCATTGGGTATGCCGGGAGTTACGAGCACATCCCAGTTCAGTGGCGGGATGTCTCTAGTTCCGACTTTACTCATAAAGGTCCGCTCCTAGGCTCATCTACTTTTCTTTTAGATGTAGTTTCCATACTACACATTTTGTATTGCAATCATATAACTGGGGTACTTATAATCCGGTAACGTAGTGTGCCTTTTATTAATCAGTTACCAACAAATAATATGATTGAGCTCCAACCCAAACTTCTGTAGTAAGTGTGGCGAAAAATTAGACGCGAATGTGGATATTAAAGAATGTCATAAGTGTCATACAGCACTTCATGAACATGCTAAGCACAAACTTACATCTCCACCTGTAGTAGAACAGTTGCCATATAAAAGCCCTGGCACAACAGCTTTAATTGCGTTTCTTGGTGGATTATTTGCTTTACCAGGAATAGGTCACATGTATGTTGGGAAAGTTAGAAGGGGAATTATCATATTAATTGGTGGATTAGTCCTGTATATAGTTATGATTATTCCAGTAATTATGGCGTTCTCTATTCAAGGACTCCTCTCAACCCAAAGTATGTTTTCTCCTGAAACTACAGGTGATATTTCAGGCGCATGGTTTCTAGTTGTCTTTTTGATGATTATCTTTGGCATTGGCTACATAGTATTATTTATATGGCAAATATTTTATGCCAGAAAATTCGCAAAGAAATTTAACGAACTTGTCAGAACAGCAGGAAAAGAACCTTGGTAAAACCGACTAGATTACAGTGTTTTCATTCCCTTATATGAACTCGATATTCGCTTGCATTGAGATTACTACTGATGAGAACATGTCAAACCCTATATATAACGGGATCGTAAGTGAGGACGATGAGTTAGAACCTGCGGCTTGAAAATCAACGTGCGAGCTGTCGATTGTGAAATGGATTCTTTACCGGGAGCTCAGCTAGACACAGATGGTTATCATGGACAAGATAAGGTTGTTGTAGATGAAGATCGTCATGTAATTGTAGGTGCTTCTTTCATTGGTCCACAGGTTGGTGACTTACTCCATTCTGCCACTATAGCACTTGTAGGTCAGGTATCATTAGAGCGACGCTGGTATGCCGTACCGCCATTTCCTACCGTGAATGAAGTTTGGATAAGCTTATTTGAAAATTATGGATTATGACTCACGTAAGAACATATTTATTCTATAAAATTTTAAAGTACCAGCCCTTAGTAACGGGTAACGAAATAAACTTGATGTAAATATGGCCTTCATTTGGCATTCCCAAAGAACTTCAATAGTTGATCTGCTAGAAATTGTGGTTGCTCTTCTGGAATAAAGTGTCCTGAATTTGGAACTATGATCCCTGTTACATTTTGAGCTAATATCTTCATCCCATATATGACAGTAGGCATAGCGATCTTACCTCCCAATGTTGGAATATATTGGCCTCCTAGCGCCAATACTGGCATTGTAAGCTTAGTCTTAGAATAATTCTGATTTTGAATTGCGTCCTGAGGAAAAGCCCGATAGTGCTCAAATCCTGCATGCATCCCACCTGGAGCAGAATAATGGCTAACATATTCATTGATATCTTCCTGAGTTATTGCAGCTGGATTATTCGCAAGGTTATGATAGAACCACGATAAATACAACATCTCTTTTCCTTGTACAAGGGCTTCTGGTACGTCTGGAGTTTGATGGAATACGACCCACCACAATGGCATTCTGCCAGCAGGTACGAAGCCTGGAATTGTTAATTCCATTACTGCTAACTTCTTTACTTCCGTAGGATGTGCAGCTGCATATGAATAGGCTACTTGTGTTCCGATATCATGACCTACCAGGAAAATTGTTTTAAATCCTAACTTACCAACCAGTTGATGAATATCTTCAGCTACCGTCTTTCCATCATAACCAGTTGGTGGTTTTGAAGAATCTCCAAGGCCTCTGAGGTCAGGTACTATAACAGTATAATTTTTAGCCAAGTCTGGCATTACACGATGCCATGAATACCATGTTTCTGGCCATCCGTGCAATAGAACTACAGGATCACCTTTACCACCCATGACATAGTGCAACTGAATTCCATTTACGGTTGCCGTATGATGTGAAAAAGTTACGTTATCAATCTGAAAAGATATACCATCCTGCAGATGTTGTTTTTCAGTGGACGTTAGGTTTACTTGCGGTTGCTGTTGCTGTTGCTGTGCAGTCCCAATCTGAACCTTAGTTAAACCAATTCCAATAAGAGAGATAGTTAATGTAACAATTAGAAAAATGAGAACACCATAATGACTTCTCATAGATTATAGTGGCCAATCATGTATTTAAGAATATCAAATGGCATATTGTTTTATAATACTAATGTAGAGATTCGTCATTCTTACTGATATGGCATATAGATCACTTGACTTTCCTTGAGTAACACATCGTTTGGTCGATATAAGAGTGCCGATATTTTCCTTCAATCTTGACATCATCTTAGGATTTATTTCTTCTACAGATTCTTATTTTAAAGTATTAATAAATTCCTGAGTAGATAACAAGGCATGACCATAACTAGGAAAATTAATTTCAACAGTTACTCTTATTTCTTCCCAGTTGTACGCTGCGATTGCATCTTTGATAAGGGTCGTATGGTATCCAAGTTCTACCGCATATCTTGCTGTAGTATCAATACAGGTGTTAGCGCGCATGCCCATAATAACAACATGATCAATATTGTGCTGCTTTAACAGAAAATCGAGATTTGTATTTGCAAAACCACTGGAGGTCCAATGGTTTTGAGCTATATAATCACCTTTTTGAGGCAAGAGTTCAGGATGGAATTCTCCACCCCAGCTTCCATTTTCAAAAAGTGAATATTTTAGACACCCCTCATGGGTAGGTGCTCGGAATTTCCAGTCTGCGAAATCCCCTTTTTCGTAGTTATGATGAGGAACGTATACTACTTTTATACCTGACGCTCTTGCAGCCAATATTTTTTTCAGATTTTCAATCAGGTTAACTCCTTTGACAGTTTCTTTCGTACGATTCCATAATTTACCACCCTCTGATAAAAAATCATTGAATGGGTCAACAATTAACAGTGCTGTATTATCAGAAGAATAATTTCCCATATATCTCCATCTCCCTATTATTGATTTTCTTGAACTTCATTTGCTATTACTTGTAGTGTTTCCAAAGAATTTAAAGAGCTGATCTACTAGAAAAGCTGGTCTCTCTTCTGGTATCCAATGTCCAGTATTAGGAATTACGCTACCACGGACATCTGTAGCTACCAACCGCATTGAATCCAATGCCGCATTTCCAAAACTGCACTCTCCACCCAGCGCTAAAACAGGCATAGGAAGTTTGACCTTAGAATATTCTTGATTTAGTTTTATATCCTCAGGGATAGACCTGTAGTATTCAAAGCCAGCACGCATTCCACCAGGAGAAGCATAATGACTGACATATTCATCAATGTCATCTTTCGTGATTGCCTCAGGATTGCACGTGTGCCTATAGAACCAAGTAAGATACTCTCTCTCATGCCCTTCAACTAGCATTTCTGGAATGTCCCTCACCGAATGAAATTGAAGCCACCATAAACCTGTAATATTTCCACCGGGACCTATACCAGCTACAGGAACATCAAGGATAACCAAACGTTTAATTTCATTAGGATGAGTAGCAGCATAAGAATAAGCCACCTCCACACCAAAATCATGTCCAACTAGGAATATGTTTTTAAAGCCTAGTTGGGATACTAGTTGATAAATATCCTCTGCTGTAGTTTTAACGTCATAGCCTGACACAGGCTTTGATGAATCTCCAAGTCCTCTTAGATCGGGTACAATGACAGTATAATTTTTAGCCAAGGCTGGCATAATATGCCGCCATTCATACCAAGTTTCTGGCCATCCGTGTAATAAAACTACAGGATTACCATGGCCTCCAATTACATAGTGCATTTGAATACCGTTTACAGGCGCTGTATGATGTGAAAAAGTTACATTATCAATCTGAAAAGATATACCCTCTGATAGAAGTTGTTTTTCAGTGGACGTTAGGTTTGCTTGCGGTTGCTGTTGCTGTGCCAATGTGATCTGAGGAGAATTCAAACCAATACCAATTATAGAAACGCTAGTTACGACAACTAATAAAATTGTGATTATTATACAAAGTGATGAACGGAATGTGGGGTTCGTCACACTGTTCATTAAAAATTATTTTACATAACATCACATTTAAGTATGTACCAATCTATGCATAGATGAATAGGACAATTATACACATAAGACTAGCAAAATCGAAGCATCCGGACTTTGGGCCCATTACGCAATCTTTCTTAGCTTCATCTAATTACCAGTTGTCAGTACACATCTAAACCGAGCTTTACCGCTCATCATATGATCATATGCCTCTGCTGCGCGCTCTAATGGAAAGACTTCATTCATAGACCTTACACCAGAGAGAACACTAAATGAGAGTGTGTCTTGCGAGTCGATGGACGTACCGGCGGGCCAGCCTATCATTGATCGACGTCCTAAAATCATTAGAGTTGAGGGCACTTGAATTGGCTGTTCAGATGCTCCAATTATGACAAGCTTACCATTTACTGAAAGACCTCCAAGGATTTCAGTCATCGCCTTTCCACTTGGGACAGTTGCAAGTATAACTTTAGCTCCTCCCAACTTGCTTAGTTCTTCTGCTGCGTTCTCTGACCGGGTATCAATGTATTGCCTTGCTCCCAGCTTCTTCATCAATTCCTCTTCCTTATCTCTTGCTCGTCCTATGGCAACAGTATTAAAACCCATCTTAGCAGCAAACTGAATTCCTAGATGTCCAAGTCCTCCGATTCCAAAAATAGCAACTACGTCGCCTACACGTGCGCCACTATTCCGAAGAGCATTGTATGTAGTAATACCAGCACACATAAGAGGTGCGGTTTCTATATCCGAAAGCTGCTCGGGGATTAATGCTAGAGATTCGATAGGAGCAATCATATAATCTGCATAGCCACCATCGTATGAAATGCCTGGTACCTGTGCATATTTACAAGTAACAAAATCTCCACGTCTGCAAGATTCACAATGGCCACAGTGACCCCCATGCCAGCCAACAGCTACTCTCTGTTTAGGTTCCCAATCAGTAACGTCCATTCCTACCTTATCTATGACGCCTGCAATTTCATGGCCAGGAACCCTTGGATATTGGATGCCTGGGAATAATCCTTCTTTAGTGAACGAATCACTATGGCATACGCCACATGCTTGTACTTTGATGCGAACTTGTGTAGCACTAGGTTCTGGAATCTCTCTTTCCACAATTTCAAAAGGACCATTAGCTTTAGAAACTTGAACTGAACGCATATGAATGATAATATTGGATGTCTTTATTATTATGGTTTTCAGTTAAGCGTGGGTTATAAGTGGCTTTTTTTCTTTTCCAAGCTTGTAAAACTTAATTATAGAGGTCACGCAGCACGCAGCAAGTGATGACAGAAACGACTAAATCATGCCGAGTGAAAGGAGAAACCCATGGAATACCTCACGGATATGGTCACCACGGTTCCCGAGGGTACTAGTCCCGCCAAAGTCGATGAATTGCGCGCGGCAGAGGCAGTGCGCGCAGCTGAGCTCGCCAAAAAGGGCCATTTGGTACGGCTCTGGCGCCCACCTCTCGGTCCAGGCGAATGGCGTAGCATTGGGCTGTTCCGCGCCGCCGACGAGGCCGACCTTCAGGAAGTCCTCACTTCGTTACCCCTTCACATATGGATGAAGGTGACCATTACTCCACTGACTCCGCATCCCAACGATCCGGAATATCACGCCGGTAAAGCCATGGATCACCCGCAATCTTAGCGGGGTCTGGGTCCTACTCACAACACAGATCATGCATCAATAGCCTAAAGAATATGGAATCTCTAGTTGCACAATCAGTTAAAGAGGTAACTGAAGTTTTGACAGGAGGAGAACAATAATTTTTGTGAATAGCAACAGTTCATTAATTTGGAGTAATTAATACTATCATTGGGAAATCAGGTCGAATCAATGTCAATGACGGAACCATTACTATTCGTGCAATTGTCAAGGGCGGTCTTAGCGTAAACATAGATCGGTAAAAATCGAAACTAACCTAAATTGGTAAAGGTTTGCCTATTGTGTTTTGGTAGATGCCATTCTAGGGGATTTCCAACGCAAAGCCCATTCTCCTAGATCTTTAAGTATTGTTCCCAGTTCCCTTGCCCTAGCGGTCAACCGGTATTCTACTCTAGGTGGTATTTCTAGATAGATTTTCTTTGAAATAAGGCCTTCACGTTCCATCTCCAATAATCTAGCTGCCAATACTGTACTACTAATTTCACCTAAGGTCCTCTTAAGTTCGTTAAAGCGTACGGCTTCGTTTGTGTGAAGGTTCTTTAATATCAATAGTGCCCATTTTCTTCCCAAGACCTCCCATATGTTGTTAATTGCTTCGCATTTTTGTTCTTCCTCTTCTTCCACTTCTTTCTGTTCCATTTTGGTCTAATATGAGGACTAAGTATTAAAATATTACTAAGTAAATAATAAAAGTAAATTCAAACTAGCACGATATACAAGTTGCTAGGCTACCTCAATGTAGTTTTCATTCACTTCATGAAGTGCAGGGGCGACCCTTGTACCTATTAATTCGGTAGCACGCATGAGTTTTGAGTGTGGTAATGAGGCAGGGTTCATCATAAAAGTAATCCGGGATATGCCTCCGAGGGCTTTGCTGTGCCTAATGATCTTCTCAACTACCTCATCTGGATCGCCTACTAGAAGCGCACCTTGTGAACCTCGCTGGGCATCAAAACTCGCACGCGTCATTTTAGGCCATCCGCGTTCCTTCCCAATCTCCGTCATGGTCTGTGCATAGCCTGGAAAAAAGTCATCGACTGCCTTCTCTGTACTCTGAGCGACATAGCCTAGCGAATGTACACCTACTTTCAATTGATCAGTTGAATGACCGGCTTGCCTTCCGGCCTCTCTATAGAGATCAATGAGTGGCCGGAACCTGTGTGTTTCGCCACCTATAATCGCAACCATCAATGGAAGTCCTAACAAACCAGCACGGATGAATGATTCTGGGGTTCCACCAACGCCTATCCATATCGGAAAAGGATTTTGCAGCGGTCTTGGATAGACTCCCTGGCCACTCAGTCTGGGCCGATATTTGCCAGACCAATGCACATGTTCATTATCACGAATCTTTAGCAGTAAATCGAGCTTCTCTTGAAAAAGAGAATCATAGTCTTCCAACCTAAATCCGAACAGAGGAAATGCCTCGATAGACGAGCCGCGGCCAACAACCATTTCAGTCCGACCTTGTGATAGAAGGTCCAAGGTTGCGAACTCTTGAAACACCCTTACTGGGTCAGCAGCACTTAATACAGTTACAGCACTGGTAAGTCGTATGCGTTTTGTTCTTGTTGCTGCCGCAGCTAAGACGACGGCAGGAGCTGAATCTAGGAATTCTCTACGATGATGTTCGCCGACACCAAATACGTCTAGACCAATTTGATCGGCATATTCAATTTGTTCGACTAATCTTCGCAAACGCTCAGATGGGCTGATTTGGAGGCCGGCGTCATCGAAGGCAGCAAAGCTGTCAATTCCTACTTGCATAGTATACTACTATGTAAACCGATTATTTAACTCTAGTAGTAATTACTTACTTAGTTGGTAAGCAATACCGTATCTAGTAAGTGGAAACTTACTGGCCTAAATGGCTTAACTTTTGAATAGCTCTTGTTCGTTAATTGTATTGTCAGTATCGTTACCTAATAAAATGCAGAGTTTCTTAGCCATACATTTCAAGATTTGTAAGTACTAAAATATTTCTATTCCATGTTGGGTCCAATCTAAGTTATATAGGAATAATATCGCCGTGAGACGCCGTCAGCCCAGATAAGTACTAAAAATGGAAGTGTTTGAAAACTGGATAAAGGAGTCCTCGGGGCTTATTCTTCATAAAGATCGTTCCCAGAGTTAATCATTCTGAAGATAATGTTTTTTTCTTAAGATAAATGCAACCAGTTATCTGTATTATCTAAATGAACATTTTTGTTTAGTACCATAATGAGCTCGCGAAGGAAGTGATCCTGTTTCGTGAAAATGGATTTCGGTGAAGCCTTTTCCCCTCAAATAATCTTCAATGGTTCCAACATATTTAGTCATTTTATCTTCAACTTTTTTAAGCTCTGAAATGTTAAATGCAACTTTCTTTTCATAATCTATTTCCCATAACTCTTGCTCTTCGCCATTTAAGATTACAAAGTCATTCATTATCTTAGATAGAGACAACGATTTATTTTAATATATAATTTCGAACTACGTTCAATTCTGCCGAAGAATTTCATAGATAGTCCCTGATATGTTAGTCATAACTTAGGATAGCTTTCATAGTTTGCGAAGTGCTGGCGCAACGTGTGTACCTATTAATTCTATAGATCGCATGAGCTTGTCATGAGGTAATGAGGCGGGGTTCATCATAAAGGTGATGCGAGAGATGCCACCGAGTATTTTGCTGTGCCGCTTTATTTTCTCAACTACCTCATCCGGATCGGGCTTTGTCCACTATTAACATTATTGTTACTCTTTGATTTAACCATCAAAATACATCTTTACTTTTGTATTTTATCAAACAGGAATTTATTGCTATTTGCTATTGAATAAAAACCTCATCCACATAACACCATTTCCAATTTTCACCAGGCTCAAAAGATTTTATCATAGGATGGCTAGTTGATTTAAAATGCTTTGTTCCATGTTTATTTACAGAAGAATCACAACATCCCACATGTCC
>JAICVG010000014.1 GCA_025935445.1 Nitrososphaera sp.
ACGCAGGAGCAATTCCTTAGTGCATGGGTTGCAGACCCCGGCGGAACAGTGAACATCCAAGGTCCTCTCTTCCTTGAAGGCGGCATATATCATCTTAAAGTAGAGATCTTTGGCGTTGATAGTATACGCAACATATTTGCAGATGAGAATATTCCCAAGTTTGATTCGTGGCTCAGTGTGGGGGATGTTTTTACTCAAAATATCGATTATCAGGGTCAGCCTTACAACACTACCATAATATCGTATTACGATAGAGTTCGTGACTTTAGCTTCGATGGCAGCAGCGAGCAGTTCACATGGTCGATGCCATTTGATTGGAACGTCTCAAGAATCGAAGATACAAATATATTTGTACATGAGGAAGTGAAAATTCCAAAATCTCTTGCAGGAATAGGAGACACTACTTCATTTACCGCTACCGTGAATGGCAATCCGATATCCGGAAGGATGCTCGCAATTGATCCCTATTCTTCACAGCAGGAGCTCACTCTCCACTATTTGATCAACAAGAACGACATCGTAGGTATGGCCAGCGGGATCCCTCAAGGCGATTCTAGCATGATATTTACCCTTGCGCCAGCCACTGGTCAAGCCGCGCAGACAACGGGTGAAATACTCACAGATACAGGAAACATCAATGTAGTACTTCAGTGGGCTCCAGACCAGCTGAATGCAAATACACAATCAACCTTGACTCTGAGCTTCCATGACGGGTTCTCTGGAGAAAGAATAGCAGATGATGTAAACTACAACCTGCGTATTTTAGATAACAATGGCAGTCAAGTCTACAGCCAGACAGGCCTCGTTGCAGAGGGCGGAACTGGCACGCAGACGATTGATTTTCCGGCAAATGAGAATTACCGCATGGAGGTCGAAGTCACAGGCATTGCAAGAGATGGACAGTCTATAGACCAGACAAGAAACGGCATTGCAAGAGGTATTGTAGTTGTGCCAGAGTTTCCGTCTGGCTCACTTGCAACAGCAGCTGCCGTTACAGGCATCAGTGGTGCAATAATAATCCTGCTGCGGAGGTTTGTAAAAATAGTGCCGGGCTCGGGCCTTTAATGAACTTCTTTTATGATAGCCTCTCAGAGAAACTGTATAGAGAGATGCCTGATACCTTTATTGCTACTAACAAGGTAATGCTCAATATAGAGCAGTTCGAAGCAGGGCAGAGCTACGTCATAGCTAAAGTGGAGAATAGATATGGTGAGACCGTCAAAATAAACATTCAAGGTGGGACGCAAGGCATCGAATTACAGGAAACTCTATTCAATCTCAAGGGCAGATGGCCACGTTTTGCATACGTTATGACTACCATCAAAGATACAGGCGAGGTCCTTGTACGTAAGCTGCCTGTAATTGGTATAAAAGACTGGCTTTTAATATATGAAGACGATCTCTTTTTGCTAGCGGTAAAGGATGCCTATGATGAGTTGGACATTAGACTCGTTGACTAAGAATAATAGTCTGGCGAAGCGCAGAGTTTCTCACCTACTGCACTCCAACCAGACCGTTTGTTCCCCATCGGTTTGGTCGATGTAAAAATAGTATAACAAATTAAGAATTTAAATGTGATGATTATTGTGATCATTCAACTTGGGATTTCACCAACTGTTGAGGTGATTTGGGCGTGTACCTCTGAGCATTAAATACAATTAGAGTAGTCTTATCTCTAATTGCTGCCTGTTCGATTGGCACAATCACATCATTAGGACACCATCTTGCCAAACTCTGGTTCGGAAGTCCATATGTCTATCTATGTGGTCCGTTTCAAGGCCGATGTGAATAACAGCTCTGGTATGCACTACAATGCTGGAATCCTGCCTGTATAACCCACCTTCCTTATATAGCCGTTCATCCTCGGCATGTTCAAAGTAGCACATTCAAATCCATGGTAGAATGCTTGCAAGGTTCCTAGTGTCCTGTTCTTTGAATCTTTACTGTAAAGTATCGAAAGTGTCCTGATGCAACAAATGCTCACATTTTTGGGCAATCGCTCACTAGTCTGTCCCGATATCTACTGCTTAAAACTCGGGCTGCATTCGTTCATTTACACTAACACCTTGGACAAGCCCGAAATATCGATAGATAATCTGCATCCAATAATATCTAGGTTAGGACACTCCCTTTTGTGATAATTTTCCAGCAGTCCGCTCAGCTTAAACAATATCCGTACAGTCTTCAATTGAATTTGATCCCAAGCACGGCATAATGACCAGATGATGCTAGATGTAGAGAAAAATTGAGATGAATGACCTATTAGTCACCTAATATACGTTTAAGGTACGTTTAAGGTGAGGTAGAACCTCTAGTTCAAATTCTGCGGCGGCCATCATGAGTGCTAGCAGACGCTCCGATGGTGCCGCTTATCAAACCAATATCAGAGAGAGAGAGAAACTTACGCAAACACATTCTCATAGAATTTTTGCTCAAATAAATTGATATATCTAGATCAAATAATGTTTCCAGAAATACCTTTAAATGACTATCAGCATTAGTGCAATCCAGTAATGCCAGTTGTAGGTATTGATGATCTTGCTATCGATATACCCAAGCTTTACATCGATTACAAGGATTTTGCTGAAGCAAGAGGTATGGACCCACAAAAACTCGAGTATGGTATAGGAATTAAGAAGATGGCTATTGCTGACACTAACCAGGATTCTGCTTGCATGGCTGCAAACGCCTGCATGAAGTTGATGCAGAAGAATCGCCTCCATCCAGAAGACATTGGAAGGCTTTACATTGCAACTGAATCATCGCTGGACGAATCAAAGGCGATGAACTCTTTTGTTATTGGAATGTTAGAACAGATATACGGCGAAGGCTCATTTGAACACGCCGGCGGTATTGAATGTAAATTTGCCTGCGTAAGTGGATCTTATGCACTATATGACAATGCAAACTGGATAAGGGCTGAAGAAAACAACGGCAAGGCTGCCATAGTCGTTGTAAGCGACATAGCAAAGTATGATATTGGTTCTACCGGAGAATATACTCAAGGTGCAGGCGCAGTTGCTCTGTTGGTAAAAGAGGATCCGAGGCTTTTGGCGTTTGATCCAAAAGTTCCTTCGACAACCATCAAGAACGAATACGACTTTTATCGTCCGTTTGGTAAAGAGACTCCTGTTGTAAACGGTAGCTACTCAAATTTGTTATACCTGATTTCGGTTAGAAAAGCATTTGATGCTTATAAGGAAAAGGCTATCAAGACGGGGCTTATCAAGCTTGAGGACGGCGAATCGATAACTGATCACATCGATTTTTTCGCAGTCCACCTTCCATATAGAAAGATGGGCGAGAAGGCACTTGCCTATCTGCTGAGGCATGAGTGGCGCCATCTCCCGAGATGGAATTATGTTATCAAAGAGGTCGGGATGCAGGAGCCCCAGCCAAAGGATCCTCGTGGAACAATTGAGTCAATTCTTGCTGACACTGAATTCATGAAGGCTGACGAGCGATTCAGGCGAGCTTTCATGCAGACTTCATTTTACAACGAAGTATATGAGAAGAAGATGGCTAGCTCGCTTGAAGCATCTGCAATTATTGGCAATTTGTATACTGCTTCCATGTATATGGGTCTGCGAAGTATGCTAGAGTTTGAGTTCAAGAAAGGGACAGACCTTGAACAAAAGCGTATTGGCTTTGGCTCTTACGGGAGCGGCAGTAGCGCAATGGTCTTTAGTGGAATGGTACAGTCGCAATACAAGGAGATAGTAAGTAAGATGGACTTGGATGCAGAGATCGGCCCAAGACAAAAGCTGACAATCGAAGAGTACGAGAGGCTTCACAGGAACGAACGAGACTTTAACGACTCAATTGTCCAAGCCCACAAAGGGTTTGTGCTCGTGAAGGTTGGCGGCAATACTGCCGACAAGGCAGGGCTAAGAGAATACAACTACGTCAGCTAGATATCTGTCTAGCTAACTACCTTGAACTCTATTCCTTTCTGTTTCAGAAATTCTACCAAACGGTGAGCGTGTTTTTCGTTCTCCAGCTCGAGACTTAGGTAAACGCCAGCAGTTCCTGCAGGTATGTGAGCGCTCAGCCTGTCATGCTCCACTTCGACTATATTGACGCTTAGCTCTGCGATGCCATCTACCACGCTTTTGAGCGCGCCAGGCTTGTCTGGCAGTAGGATAAAAATCTTAAGCAATCTGCCCATTTGCATCAATCCCTTTGCCACGACTTGGCCCAAGAGGTACATGTCGACATTTCCTCCTGATATGACGGTGGCGACCTTGTCCTTCCTGCTGCCTGAATAGCTGCTGCCATTTGATAGAAGGTAAGCTAGGCTGGCTGCCCCTGCCGGTTCGGCCACCAATTTGGCGCGCTCCATCATCAGAAACATCGTCTTTACTATCGATGTGTCGTCAATTAGGACGATATCTTCTATGTACTTGCTAAGTATTTCGTGTGTAAGTTCGCCTGGCTGTTTGACTGCAATGCCATCTGCTATACTATAGCCACGCTTTGTACGCTGAAGTGAGCCCTTAGCAAGCGATTCTTTCATGGCAGGAAAGGCCTTTGACTCGACGCCGATTATCTTGACATCTGGCTTTCTTGACTTGACTGCAATAGCAACGCCAGCAGCAAGCCCCCCGCCGCCTACAGGCAGGTATATTCTGTCAACATCTGGGAGGTCTTGTAGAAGCTCAAGGCCAATCGTGCCTTGGCCTGCAATAACATCTGGATCGTCAAAAGCGTGAATTATAGTCCTGCCCTCCGCCTTCGCAATCTCTTGTGTCGCCTCCCATGCCTCGTCATAATTTGCGCCACGACGAATTACTTTGGCGCCATAAGACCTTGTCGCTGCAACTTTGGCTGGCGACGCGTTCTCCGGCATGACAATTGTGCATGGGATCTTTTTTATCATAGCAGCATATGCCACCCCTTGGGCGTGGTTGCCAGCGGATGCAGCAATTACTCCGTAGCCTGCCTGCTTCTCAGAGAGCCTGCTGATCTTGACAAACGCACCCCGGACTTTGAAAGAGCCTGTCACTTGCAGACATTCCAGCTTGAGAAACAAGTTTGTCCCCGCAAGACCTGAGAAGGTTCTGGAAGTCTGAACCGGTGTCTTTCTAACAGTACCTGCCAGCAACTTTTCCGCGTTTACAATGTCCTCAATGGTTGGCATACGCCTTTTTTTTGGCGGGTCCCATATGCTCTCGTCATTCATTTATTTATGCAATGCTTCATCAGATGGGCCTTAATTATAATTTGTGCTGGCCCAAAGTTTGGGCAGCACGGTAAGTGGTACTAGTAGTAGAAGTAGACAGCTTTCTATGCTTCTATGAATCATCTCAGTTTAGAAGCTGTTGAATTCTAATTTATGTAATATTTTGCTTTCCTGAATACCTGCATGTGTTCCTCAGTTGCCGGAAGTTCTATGTCATTATATGAGCGAGAGATGAAGTGTAGGGTTTAATAAGACAAGTGTAGCTTGTTTTTGCTCTAAGATATAATGGCAAATTATTCTCTACCATCTTACTTAATCTTAGAACTACAGTTCTTTATCTCAAATGAGACTCCTTGATCGTATAGGCCCTTTGAAATGCTACGGCTAAGACCGTCTTCTACCGCCTTTATCCTGTGGCTGTCCTGCACGATGTCAATTGGAATATCGATCTCTATCTGCACTTCAAGGATCATCTTTTTCGTTTTAACCATTTGCTGACGGCTGTACCTGCCTCTAGACGCTATTTCAGTCTTACATCAATATAGAAAATCTTTATTGCATGTGCATATCTAAATACTCAGATGTATCCAAGCGATATTTTCTCAAGGATGTACGCAGGTGAAAAAAAAACCAAGCTTTACCCAAAAAAAGAGGAAGCACCTTCAGAAGTGGATGATATCCTGCAGACCAACCTCTTCAATGTAATGCTGAACCGCAGATCGCAGCGTAAGTTTGAGGATCGGGAAATAGAGGATTGGAAGCTTGAAATGATATTTGCCGCGGCCGATACTGCTCCAACAGCCGGAGGGTTTCAAGGGTTTGAAATTTACCATGTAAAGAACCCTGATGTTAAGCTGAGGCTTGTACAGGCTGCAAACAACCAGCCATACGTGAACGCGCCAGTGGTGCTGGTATTTTGTATGAACCCATCAAGGGTCAAGATGAATTTTCCGGAGCACATAATCAAAAAGTTCTCGGAGCAGGACGCTACGCTGGCGGCTGCTTATGCCCAACTGGCCGCTCACGCGCTCGGCCTCACGTCGGTCTGGATCGGTATGATAGACGAGAAAAAGGTGATGCAAGCGCTTGTCACAGATCTTGTCCCGGGGTGTATATTGTGCCTTGGCTACTCGCAAAAGATGCTACATCCAAAGCCCAAGAGGAAGCTGACTGAACTGATAAATGAAGTCTGACATTAGGCTGCATAGATATGGCATCATTAATGAATATCAGGACCTTTCCTACCCCTTTATCGGCTCATCATTTGATCTAGGCATTTTCTTTTGCATTTAAGAGAGGCACATTAACTATGCCCTAGTAAGGGGAGACTCAAGTGCAATCTATATTGTCTCCCCCGGGCAACAATAATGGCATCGTCTGCATAGTGAAGCGTTACGCTGTGCATCGGGATAATCATCATGCCTATCTTGACGGAATTATCTATAAATAGCTCATAATCGGAACTCTTATAACGTCTCTTCATGTTTTTATCAGCTTAATTTTGCCTCCTCCTCACTTATGCACGTGTCAGTTTTTCACTTCGATTCTGCGCTGACTGCATTTGGGGCGATCAATAACATAAGAAACTAGCGCACAATTTTGCAGAGCGTTTCTCCCACAGCGCCAAGCTCCCCTGACAGCATGTCAGCAGCCTCTTTTGGCATCTTTATAGTGTCAAGGAATGCTTCTCTTCTTTTGTTCTTCTTGTTCTTTAAGACCTCAATATCAAAGTAGTTGGTGATACCTTCTTCGCCTTGCATAAGCCTGTTATGATCAATCAGGACTGGTGATGTCTGGTAAAATTTTATGAGTAGATCATTTAGTTCTGTAAGAAGCTCGGTTTTCTTGTTGCTTGTCTCCCCGATTTGGGGAAACTGACTCTCAACAGCTGCAGTCTTCTTGTTAAGCTCCTCGATAAGCTTTTCGTCGTCAAACATTTTTGCAAAAAGTTCCTCAAACCCTAAATTAGTATAGCTTCTCTTTTCTAGCTCGGTAGCAAGCACCCTATCTGCGGCGGCTGCCATCTTGCTCGAAACTGAAGTGGCTCTGCTCTCAATTTTTGAAAGCTCCTTCTGTATATCTATGACACGCCTATCGACCCTATAATAAGGTAGAACATGGAACTGGATGCCAAAATATACACTGATGTAAAACTTGTCGGCCTCTTTCGTAAATGTACAGTATAGTCTGTGCATGTCTTCTGTAGCTGATTTCAAGACGCCGCTAAACGTCCAGTCTTGGAGGGCGTTTCCAAGTTGTTGGAAGATGTACTGGACATTCTGTGGGTCAAACGTGTCGGCCTGAGTTATTGTGCCGTCGCCCAGCATTGCGTTTGCTGGGTGCATTGTAATGGCAGACCTGATGGCCTCAAGAAAAGCCCCGTGCACCTTCTCAGCCGCTGCGTTTACCTGCCTGCAAAAGTAGTCGTCTCCCTTAAGTGGTGCCCTCACGATCAAAAGGGTGTATAGCACGGTCTAATATATCCACGTTTAAATGGAATAGACTACAAATTCAAGTAAGATTTGGCTCCCACAAAAGAGCAAAAGAATGAGGGTGGACAGGACAACACCAGCAGCAAGGGCGTCTTTAACATGATAATGAATGACGAGAGCAAGAGCAGCGATGAGGCTAAGATAGTTGACTCAGAAACCCTTGTCTCGCAGACTCAGGACAGGCTATGGAGGGCCCTCAAGCGTCGTTTTCAATACGACGTAACACTCCAGCCTGGCCAAGGATTCCTTCTCAACCATGTTAGTACCAAGGTTCCCCTTGTGATAATGTATGCCGACTTAGTTGGGTCAACTAATATGAGCATGACGTTACCGGCCGATAAGCTGACCACAATAATCCGAGCTTTCACATATGAAATTTCACAAGTTACTTACAACCACAAAGGGTACGTGCTCAAATACGTCGGAGACGCAGTCATTTCGTTCTTCCCGGCTAGCTATAACAAGCTGCTTGCATGCGATAGAGCAGTACAATGCTCCAAGTCGATGCTTGCGGTAGTAAAGAACGGTATCAATCCAATTCTTAACCAATATGACTATCCAGAGCTGAACGTCAAGATAGGAATGGACGAGGGTGAAAATGTCATTGTGCAGTACGGCCATGACCGAAGCTCCCAGATCGACATCCTTGGATATTGTATGAACATAGCTGCCAAGATAACGTCGCTCACAGGGCACAACAAGATCTCGATTGGGCAATATGTATATGAGATGCTACATCCATCGATCAAGTCAAAATTCAGTGAGGTCACGTTCAGCGCGGATGAATGGAGGTACACAGACAGGCACACCGGCCAGCTTTATAGGGTATATTCAATGAGTGATGCCCCCAGGTGAAGATGGACTTGTTATACACAATAGCCCTATCAAAAAAGAGAAATTTAACGGTATGACTTTTGCTTTCTGCGTCGTGCGCTAGGCCCGCCAAATTTCTTGGATTCTGTCTGCCTACTGTCTCCGGATAGCAGGTGTCTGTCATATTCTGATATCTTTTTCCTTATCTCTTCGCGCATGCTCTTTGTGAGAGGATGTTCTTTTGGGTCCTTGCCACCCTTCTCTTGGCCTGTGAGGGCACGTGAAATTGCAACTGCACCTGCAAACGCCTGTCCCATAAAGCCGCCACCGTGGACTTGGACATCGACGTCGATTTTGTTGCGCAATTCGCCTATAAGCGTAAGCGGCGTAAGAAGGAGCTCCCTTGCGATTTCAGGACTCACCAGCTCTGCCGGCCTATTGTTCATCCTTACCTTGCCGGTTCCCTTAGCTATTGTGGCTACTGCCTTACTTGTCTTGCGTTGGCCCGGATAAAGCTCTATCTTGTTTATCATTCTCCCTTCCATCCTATCTGCTTGGCAACTTCGGCAATAGAGATATAGTAGGACTCTGGCTTCGTAATCTTTGAGTCATCAAATGACTCCATCTTGGCACTTTTCATACCTTCAGGGACTCCCATATATACTCTCAGGCGCTTGAATGCACTTATGCCGTCTGGCTTACGCTTTGGCACCATTCCCCTTACCATCTTGGATAAAATGGTGTCTGGCCTGCGCGGGTGGAAGGGGCCGTGAATAGGGTTTGTCACCGAATTAATACCCAAATGTTCTTTGTATGAGTCAATTGTCTTGTAGCGGTTACCTGATAGCATCGCCTTCTCGGCGTTGACGATAGCAACTCTATTACCTTGCAATAGCAGTTTCGAGACATGTGAGCACATCCTACCCGCAATGCAGTTGGTTGCATCAACTACTACTATAGTCTTTTGCTGCTTTTGTACCGTTTTTTGCTCAGCCAATTATTCTCACTCCTTTGCCATCGGGGTGCTTATTGATCAAATCATCAAAGCTCACCATCTTGCCGCCAGACTCTGTGATTTTCCTGGCGGCGGTTTGTGATATTGAAAAAGCGCAAACCGTCAGCTTGTGTCCAAGACTACCAGTTCCTAGAACCTTACCGGGGACGACTACCACGTCGTCTGCTTTGGTTATCTCCGCAAGCCTTCTGACATTAATCTCACGCCGATTAGCCCTGGGACCCGCAAGTTCCTCTTGGAGAGCCCGCCATATTGGCGCCTTGTTCCTCTTAAAGGCATTGCGAAGACTCCAAATTGTGTTATCAATCACAGTCTCGGCAAACATATGTAATATAAACTCGTATTCGAAAGTCCACAAATAAATGTAGTGGCCATGTTAACCTATAGCTACCATTTGAAGGCTGGAGCGTGTAGCTTAACTCGCTTGCAGATCCTAGAATCAATATCGTTTAAAATCTAGATAGCCTCATTTGGAAGCGATCTTGGAGAGTCAGGCCTTTATATGATACGAGGCTTACATCGAAGTCCGATATCTAGGCATTCTTTGGAACCTTCAGTGACGATACTAACTGTTTGAAGCTCTTGACCTTTGCAACGAGCCGCTCCCCGGCTCCCAGCAGTATCTCTTCGGC
>JAICVG010000293.1 GCA_025935445.1 Nitrososphaera sp.
ACCGCAAAGTACTAGGTCAACTCCTGATTGCAGAAATGTGCGAAGTGTGTCACCAGCGTCAAGAATGATGATCTTGTCAGTGCCTGTATCAGGTATCCCTATCAAATGATGATGCATCGCTACTATTTTGGGCTTGGTCTCGGGATATTTGCTCAGCGTCCTTTCCGTCCAGAGGTTCTGGCGGTAGCCTACCTCTCCCTCGTCTCTATCCGGCCTAGCCGTGCCCACCGTAAATATAAGGGCATCGTCAAATTCATAGATCTGCTTTGTGGGAAAGAACTTCTTGAACAGTAAATATCCAGTATGACGATAATCATGGTTACCAGCAATCACGATCATATTTGGGCAGACAAAGCGCTCAAGCTCCTTCCTTGCCTTTTCGAATTGAATCAGCAACCCGTCATCTGTCAAGTCGCCAGTCACGATTATTGCGTCTGGCTTGAGCTTATTGACCTCTTCAACTACTTTGTCAAAGACACTCTGGACGAAAAGTCCGCCAATGTGTATATCGGATAGCTGGACTATTTGCAATTAATATTGTTATTATTGTGCGACCTTGATGCCATATATATCGTATACACAAGCAATATTATTATTAATGCCCTATCTAGCTTGTTTTCTTAGAGTCATCGTTAGTTGCCAAAGCGCAGGATAAAGGAGGAAAAGCCAAAGAAAAAACTGGGAAAGAAGGAGCTTCTCATTGCTCCTATTGCCATGGGAGCAGCAACACTTCTCGCGCTCGTAATCATACCTAACTTTGCGCCGCCGCCCAATCCCACACAGGTATGCCTAAGAGAGCATAATGTTGAATCCTTCCAGCTTTATCCACGAATTGAGGTAGTTGTTGACGGCAAGCAGATGATGCTGCCAGATAATGTTGGCAGGCAGCCCAAGGACGGCCAAGAATGTTTACGCCCCATTCACACAGATGAAGTAGGCAACGTGGTGCATATCGAATACATCCGGCCCATCAGGTTCACGCTTAGTGACTTTATGACCATTTACAATATGAGTAATGCAATTAATGTAGTTGACAACTCTACTGGCAGAGATATAGTGCAGACACTGAACCTTACCAATTACAATATAGAGTATTCATATTTTTCAGAAGCAGGTGAGTTTACCAAAGTAGCTAGGCCCTCGGATATGCCTCCATTCCCTCAGGACAACAAGCTAGTTGCTCGTGTAGATCTGACAAGTAAATAAGAATAAATAGCGAAAAAAGGGGCCACCTCTTTGTTTGGCTAGCAAAAAAACTGCAGCGATAATCAGAGGTGATGGCACCGGGCCAGAGCTCGTTGATGCAATGATCAAGGTTCTGAAGGCTTGTAATTCAGAGGTTGAACTACTCCTATGCGATGCTGGGTCAGACTGGTGGCAAAAGAATGGAGGCAATTCCTATATTTCTCCAGATGTGTGGAAGCTACTTGAAGAGTCTGATGCCTGCTTTAAAGGGCCAACCACTACAGTACCAGTGCCAAACGCACCGCGTAGCGTCGCAGTAAGTATCCGCCAAAAATTCGAGCTTTACGCCAATATTAGGCCGATCAAGACCTACAAGAATCAGGAAAGACAGCTTGACTTTGTCTGTGTGCGCGAAGCCACGGAGGGATTGTATGCAGGCATCGAATTCAAGATAAGTGATGATTCTGCAATAGCCATCCGGAAAACTACAAAGAAGGGTTGCGAGCGAATTGTCACTGCAGGCTTCGGGGTTGCCAGGGACAGAGGGTTTGAATCCGTGTATGCAATAACCAAGCGCAACATCCTCAAAGAGACGGATGGCATTTTCTGGGCTGCCGTCGAAAAGACGCAAAAGCAGTTCAAGGACATACGCGTTGAAGAATACTACATTGATAACATGACACAGCAGCTGGTCAAAAACCCGGAAAGGTTCAACAAGAGCGTACTCCTCAGCACCAACCTTTTCATGGACATCATATCAGAATGCGCTTCAGGTCACGTCGGATCGATTGGTAATGTCTACTCGGGCAACTATGGCGATAATTATGCTATGTTTGAGCCGGCGCATGGTAGCGCGCCTAAGTATGCAGGCCAGAACAAGGTCAATCCCGTTGCTACCATCCTTTCAGGTGCTTGGATGGTAGAATACCTTGGAGAGAAGCAAATCTCTAAGGCAATATTCCAGGCTACAGAAGATGTCATCAATGAGGGCAAATATGTAACATACGACTTGGGCGGAAGCACAACTACATCTCAGATGGCAGATCAAATAGCTCTTCACGCCAGCAACCTGCTGCAAAAGAGATAAAAAAGGTGCTCAAAGTCTCAGCTCTACAATAGAGAGCGTCTCATAGAATAGCCTTTTTTCCTTTACTACCTTCTTGTGCATATTGTTCTCTAAAACCACCTTATCAAGAGCCGAAGAATTGGCGAATGATGAAATGACAATCAGCAGCTTACCATCTCCTGCAAGGAGGGGCAGGGCCGAATTAATAAAGTGGACCGTTGCTTCTATCCCCGTAGGACCTCCGTGCACAGTAGGATCCAGAATATTGTTGTTGTTGTCGTTTGGAAGGTATGGCGGGTTGCTTACTATAAGGTCAAACTTGCCGATGCCAAATGCCGATCCGGCGTCGCAGCATACGAGTAAGACATGCGCTGATGATATCTTCTGCTGCTTGCAATGTTGCAACGCCTGTAGGTCAATATCAGAGCCGGCC
>JAICVG010000301.1 GCA_025935445.1 Nitrososphaera sp.
AGCTGCTGGCACCAGTAATTGCTGGGATAATAATATTGATTATTGTAGTGGTCGGGGGAGCATGGCTGTATGCAAAATATCGTTCACGTTAGCCGAAAATTTTGTATTACTATAAAATACGCCTCATTTAGGGACTGAATTAATCAGCAACGAATACACATTTGGTTGGTCTTTTCACGAACTAGACAAAAAATACACTATTAACATAGATGATTTCTTCCTTTTTTCATATGATGTACGAGACCACTAATTGCTTGCACTGGCAAATAGATGATTGGACCATGGCTGGTTACAGCCTTATCACATTCTTGGAAGCAAACCTAATGTCCTCTGGCTTGATTGTTTTTCTTCCTGCATGTAAAGATAGGTCTACTGCCTGCTTGGCAATTCTCTCTGCTATCTCTTCTAGAACCTTTCTCAATTCATCAGCTGCGTCATCACTAACACGTTCTGCGCCAGATTTTTTCATGACGCGATACATTGCTGCAAGGCCAAACTCAGGTCCAGAAGACATAGGCAGTACCTGACATAACTATATTAAAAGTGTACTTATACTTCTAATAACAAGGAATTGACGCTAACGTTTTAGGTAGAACCAAATTTGAAAATGGCCCACTTCAGCAGCAACAAGCATAATAGTATGTGATAATAATAATAATAATAATAATCAATTTGCTTGTTCTTGCCTGCATTCCTATGATCCTTTATGAGAAAGTGCTGTTTTAGTATCAATTGTTGGCTTACAAAAGAGCGCTGGTAACTCCTTGCATACTAAGGCGCAAGTCTTTTCTATTGTAATTATATTCTTGGCAATTCCACAGCAGTAGCTTGTTCTTTTGCTAACAGTGAACAGTCTCTGCAGTAAGACTTTTACAAATATATTTATTTTGTATTGCATCTTTCAATATATACATCATTGCTCTTTGATGTTCATATTCATCTCACTGACAACAAATATTCAGGCTATGTGCATCATATAATATCGAGCCTGAGTATGATGAAAATAATCGCGTGCTCTGTTACAGTTGATGTCGAAACTACAATTAGAAGTTTCAACCTATTCAATACTCACCGCAACGTAGTCAAGCAATTTATCGGGATCCACCCAGAAGCTTCGGCTAGGGAAGATCTGGAAAGGTTCAGAGAAATCTTTAGGTCGAACTTACAATCAATAGATGGTGTCGGTGAAATTGGTCTTGACGGCACTTACGACGTGCCTATCAGGCGGCAAGAGCAAGTCTTTAGTGCAATGCTTGAGCTGGCAGAGTTAACGGGCAGACCTGTATCGATTCATTCTAGAAGAATGCTCGATGCAGTACTAGAAACACTACCGTCATACCATATCAAAAGCGCATTGTTACACTGGTTTGCAGGTAGCAAGAAACAATTGGCAAAATGTATGGATATTGGACTGTATGTATCATACGGTCCTCCGCTTGTATACTCAGAAGACAAGAAGGTGCTCTTGAAAAAGACAGACAGAGATCGCTTCTTGGTCGAAACTGATGGTCCTGTACAATACTCGAGGTGCTTTGAGAACAAGCCAGCGATTTCCACATCTTGTTTAGTCAGCGTTGTTGCATCAGCTGCACATACCATTGGTATGTCCTATGATGAGACAGTAGAGCTGCTGCAGAAGAATTCTAAGACCTATCTTGGATATATATAACAAAGATAAAATATCCTTGAAATTGCCCTCATTACTGTATGAACAGAATAAAGCGCATATCTACGGAGCTATTGGAGAAATATCAAGATAAATTTGGTCTTGATTTTAATGCTAATAAGCACGTCATCAGCGAAGTAGCCATAGTCAGGTCGAAGGTCCTAAGGAATGAGCTAGCCGGTTACATCACTGCGCATTTGCGAAAGCAAGCCGCTCAAGAAAAGGCTTCAATGGCCTCTGCGGTTGGAGAAACTGAGGAAGAAGCTGACGAATGATAACTATAAGGCTGCTTGGTGGAGCGAAAAAAGCAGTCGGCAAACCCGCGGTCAATCTTGACCGGCCCTATGCCTCGGTCTCAGACATTTTGGACTTCTTAACAACTATTTCAGCTGAGCCCCGCCTCTTGCAAAGAAGCAATTTGATAATTACCTTAAATGATGTCGATTCTGCTTCACTTCATGGACATAACACCATGGTAAAAAGCGGCGATACAGTTACGATCGTCACAGTGGTTCACGGTGGAATGGATTGCATGCTTAATGGCTACCATATATCGATTACAGGTGTCCAAAGGATCATGCACAATCCAGGCAAACTGGTCGATATGCTACGTGCACAACACAGCAATGTATCGATACAGGCATTAAATGCCAACTCAGTCTATGGAGAAGAACATGTGAGAGGGGTACTCAGAATAGCACTTGAAGCAGAAAAAAGAAAAATCATGCTTACAAACAGGTGTGAAACTGAACTACTAATCCGGCTCACAGGTACCAACCAAATTGCAGAAGCGATCAGAAGGGCTGGTTTGAAGAAGGATATCGCAGGCTGCTTTGTTGCCTTTTCACAAGATAGCGAATCATTAC
>JAICVG010000305.1 GCA_025935445.1 Nitrososphaera sp.
CTAACAATCACTGAGTAAATGCTAGAGGTCATAGACAGATCTTATATTTTACCAACTCCCATCTTGTCGTACAACTTTTTCATCTGCTGCAGCGTTAATTGTCCAGGTGCAAGTGCTTTCTCCAGGCTTGCATAGGTAAAAGGGGCGTTGCCAACCACAGTGCACAATAGCCTTGATATCACCCCTGCGTCCCCCATGGCAAAAAAGATCGGGGATAACCCTATGGCTGTCTCGTATAACTCTAGCACCCTCAACGAATCTTCGATGCTATGTGCTGTAGTCACGATCTTGACATAGTTACTATAAGTCCGCATCTCTGAAAGAACATCAGCGATAGAGTCACTTGGTGGGGTTTTTTCAAAATCATGCCACGATACAAGCAGGGGACTCCTTTTCTTTTCTAGAAAGTCTGCGAGCTCGTCATTTTTTTTAAGTGTATCAAGCTCGACATCAAGCAGCATAGGTTCTTGCTCCGCTAGTCTGTACAGCCAATGCAAGCGATTTTCCTCGCTTCCGGCAAACAGGCCTCCATCACTTCTCGACCTCAGAGTAAAGACTGTTCTGTCCTTTATGCCTCTTGCAGCTTGTAGGGCCTCAGGTAAGAGGTCCGGATTTAGAAAGTCGAACCGGATTTCTACATAGTCGGCTCCTAGGTCAAAGGCACGATCTGCTGCTTTTATAATTGACTTTGCATCTTCCGAGGCTATGGATACGCAGATCCTAGCGGCCAAGTCAGTGGCTATGCACTTAGGTAGAATTAATTGTTTGTTTTATCCTACGCCTGCAGGTGGTGAGCTGTGTGAGCCATGATCTATCCTCTTATGTGCTTCAAGAACTTCTGCCGAGTCAAAAACTCTGCCACAAATGCTACAGCGGTGCTGCCTTGGACTTTTGGACCCGGCAGTTGCAGCAGACATGAATATGTTTCACCATCAAGGCTTATTAAAGGTGTGATATGGTAGCAAATGACGTTGTCTTTAATACAGTATTTGAGCTCGAGTGCAATACTTGCCTTCTGTCTTTTTATGAAGAGTCCAGGTCAAGATGACTTCCCACAGATGGGGCTCAAGCTGCTAGAAAAGACATCCGTTGATATCACAATGATTTTGGGAGACATGCAAAATATCCCCATCTCAGGGCCTATTATTATAGTGAGAAGGGATTTTTCTCCAATTAGCGACAAGCGCCTCATTTCTTATATGAATAGGCTCCCTTTCTATCCGAGATTTGGCCAGTTCAACATATTCTTTTACCAAATCGACCCCTACGTAGCGACGGCCAAAGTGATGGGCTACCTTTGTAGTTTGCCCGCTTCCGTTGAAAGGATCCAGTATTAGGTCGTTCTCATACGAATACAATTTCATCAAGCGATATGGGATTTCTTCAGGGAATGGGCATGGATGATCGATGCAGCCAGGTGGCACTGGTGCAATATGCCAAACTGAGTTAGCTATTTCTCTGGTCCATTCTTCATGTGTCGCCGGAAGAACCTCTATCCTTTCTGTCCGGCCGCTGTTTACATCTCCCTTGCGTAAGATGAGAATGAATTCATGCATAATGTTTGCACGGTAGTACTTTGGGTAGGGATGGATGATGAAGGATCCGTATCGATTTGTACCACCGGTCACTTTGTGCCAAATGATCTCTTCATGAAGGTTCCATTTTCCAAAGGGCTGTACAAGCCTAGACAGCAGCATGTGAGGTAAGGGTACTATCGTTCCATTAACAACTTCATTTGCTATGACAATGCAGCAGTAGCCGCCTTCCTTTGTCACGCGATAGACTTTATTATCGAAGATATCTGTCATATCATTCAGATAATCATTGGTATCCAAGTTTAGCTTGCCTCGGTAATAGGCGCCACTTCCGGATGCATGAATATCATAGTTGATCGCGTTTCTATAGGGTGGCGAAGTTACCGTCAACTGGACAGAACCTGCAGGGAGTCTCTGCAGGACATCATTACAATTGCCGACATCTATTTGGTTGGTGATTTCTTGTTGGACAAGCATGACTAATACTGTCTGCATGCTTCTGTGATTCGTCCAAAGCCCCTATACTTTAAAGTAATAAACAACTGACTAAAAAGAAACTATGCCTTCAGCTTACAAAAACGAGCTCGAAGAATGAGAAGTCTACCAATTTTTTTGCTAAGAACTGCTTTGAATCTACGATAAAAAGGAATATGTCAATTAGGAGGAATATTGGGTCATTTTCTTCGTTGCCTTCATTCATATCCCATGTATATTCATCTGTTTTAGGCACAGGAGGTAATAGTCTTGTTCCATTGCATTTGTTATTTTCTTGCTGTGCCGTTACTTGCTGGTCCTAAGCTAACAGTTAATATTGCTTTGCAGCATACGTTTAACTTTTCAGCTTGATGATCCAACAATCTTCATAGCACTTGAGAGACTCTCGTAACATTTACCTGAATGACCCATATGATTTTGATATTAGTCGCTCCATTTTCACAATACTGAGAAAATTCTTTGGATTTGTACAAGTCAGATCA
>JAICVG010000214.1 GCA_025935445.1 Nitrososphaera sp.
AGCACCGATTAGAAGTATACAGAAATAACATGTTGCGGTTGGATGAGATGCTAAAGAAACTGTGGACAATTGCAGATCCGCCAAAGACAGACAGTAAAGAGAAGATAAAGGCAATTGTGTTGATTGGTCAGTACTTAGAGAGAGAGAGAGAGAGATATTGCAGTTTATTAGAAATGAACCATGTCTTATTGAGCCAGTGAAGCATATATAGCACATTAAGCGGTGGTCATCCTATCAAACTAGTACTTCAAGTTGGTAACTATCATCCGCTATCGTCCTAATGCCCAAGGACGAATGGTTTGTATGAAGGTATGTTTTTCCATTTAACTACGGATCTGCAAGAACTAACCTGCCAGGTAGGACCCTTAGAAAAAGTGCTCATAAGAGAGCGTACCCGTCGGGATTTGTCTCAAAATTCATTTGAATCAAGACGAGGGTTTATACATTTATGAGACATTTCAGCGCGGTACAGACCAAAAAAAGGAAGATTATTTTAAGCAACCAATAATAACAACAAGAAGCCGCCGAGATAGTCGATAGCGAGACGGAAGCAGAGTTTTCTGTCCCTCTGGAGCGATAGCTGTGACCACCGTGGCTATTATTAGAGTTGTTTTATAGCAACCATACAAAAGCCCACTATTAATATCAAGCCACCAATGACAAGCGATGTCTTATAACTCCAATTAAAGGGCATCGAAATAACACCAAATATACCAATAAAGAGCAGTATTCCACCAAGTAAAAGTACACCTATGCCTGCCCTTCGAACATTATCTTTTTTCTTAGTAGTACTCACGTCTGCTTATTCTCCTTCTTCTTGTTCTTGTTGCGGCTGTTTTTCTCTTCCTACTGATATCTTGCTTTCTCACCTTTTATTTATGAAACCCGCAATTAAGCACTTCTAAAATGATGGGCCCAAGGGGGTTTGAACCCCTGGCCGACCGGTTATGAGCCGGTCGCTCTGCCAGGCTGAGCTATGGGCCCAAACAGAAAAATTTGAAGAGTAAAAGTATGTATAAAGGTTTGGAGAATTAGAGCTGGCAGCTAGCAGTAAATGCGGCCGCCATTTCCGCCGACATATTTTTCATGGACCGAATCAAGCAGCATGTTCTGTGCTTGCAGTGATTTGATAGCTGCATTAATGATAGCTTCGTGCCTCTCTGATGGTATCCTCTGTAAGATCTCTCTCCATACTTGCGCGTGCCTCACGTCTGCTTCTTCGTGTATCTCAAAGTATTTTGTTGCATCCTCGCTGTCCATACCGTACAACTTTTTCAGTCCATCGATCTTGATCCTGCTTATCTTTGGAAGCTCCATTTCGTAGGCATACATTGCTGCTACTGCTTCTTCAAATGCAAGGCCGGCAAGTCCCATCAACTTGGCTACAGCATCGTTAGTCTTTTCTGAGCCGCCATAACTGATAAGATCGCTCCTTGAAATGCCAAGTGCTGTGGCAAATCTTACCCACAGCTCGACGTGCTCTGCCTCCTCGCGGGCATTATTAGTGATAATATCAGGATTGCCCGTCGCCTCAGCAATGCTTTCAACAAATTTTGGGACTATCTTGACCAGCTGAAAATATTCTTTTGAATAACCCTGAAGATGATCAATTGTTAGCTTGCCCTCTGACCACATTTTGTAGAAAGAGTGTTTAAGCAGGCTGTGCTTTTCGATTTCTGAGTGGATCCTCTGAACAACATCGTTCATATCAGTAATCTGATTTCTCTCTCTAATAGAAAAACCTTATGAAATCTAGCAAGAAAGGATTTTATGTGAAGGTTCTTACAAAGTTTGCGAATGCTCCGGTGGTGTAGTAGCCCTCTTCTCTCGATAGGGCTGCACAATCCGGTCAAGCATAGCGGCCTTTCGAGTCGCTGATCCCGGGTTCAAATCCCGGCCGGAGCATTTTATATTTCCTGGTTTTATTCCCTTCGCGGCTCACGACTGTACGGACCTGCTATGCCTGATTGTGCAGTCAGAACGGTGGTGATTAATGCTGCTATTGCCAGCAATAGCGCTTCTCGAGAACTCTTGAAAATATATTGCCCTTAGCCAGGTGGATGTCCCGCAAATATCTTTGGTTGAAGAACTCTTCAGCAATCTCTCTACTTCTTCTGGCATTCTCCATGCATACAGACAAGATTACCTTGCTTGCTGCTCATATTTCTCTGCTTGTTACTGGGAAAATTGAACTTCATTCTTCGTAGTTTTTTCTGCTTTTATTACGATGCTAGTAATCTTCCTGCTATCCACTTGCTCTCCATCCATGTAAAGCTGCTCGCTCAGGACTTTGACATTTTGAAAGCCAGCATTTTTGATACTGTCAAGATAATGTTGCTTCGTGAGCGCGCCATCTAAGCAACTGCACCATTTCTCTACGCTAACTGAGCTTGGAGCGACCTCTGCGTCCGTAACCAAATCTGAAATGACCATCCTGCCGCCTTGCTTGAGAACCCTATAAACCTCCCTGAATGCACTTACCTTGTCTATAGTAAGGTTAATGACACAGTTACTGATGACTAAGTCGGCGGTGCTATCGTTAACTGGAATTTTCTTTTCAATATCGCCCTTTCTAAACTCCACATTCAAGTAGCCGTGGACTTTGGCATTTCTTCTTGCTTTTTCAAGCATCTCACCTGTCATATCTATTCCAATGACCCTCCCACGTGCTCCAACCCGTTTGGCTGACAGGAAAACATCAATGCCGGCGCCAGAGCCCAAGTCAACAACTGATTCACCCTCCTTGATGTCAGCAAAGTTTAGTGGTGCTCCGCAACCGGCGCCCAGAATAGATTCCTTGGGTATAGACTCTAAATCCTTTTCATTGTATCCAATCGCCTTGGCGACTTGATTGCGAGATTTTGTTGTCAATGAGCCTGCTGATGTGCTTCCGCAACCGCATTGGCTCGGCATGCAACAGGATTCAGAATTGCCACTTAATGCAATCTTGGCGTATTGCTTTTTTATATCATCCTTTTTGATATGTGCTTCCATTTGCTTTATGTTTACCTAGGAAACTATTTAAGTTGTAAAGGATAAACAATAACAGTTAATTTAAAAATGGAAACTAAGAGTTATGACAGAAAGTTTGAACTTCCGCTCTACAAAGGTGACTGCAGTTTTTTTGAAGGCTACGATCCGTCCTCGCTGATGTACGAAACAGCTAGACTCAGGAACTTGATTACAAAGAGAGGAACACTTGAAATTCTAATACCCCTATGCTGCTCGACTAGTCCAGTCAGGCATAAGAAGTTCCGGGAGACTCTCAAGGGGTTCAGCAGCAAGACACTTGCTTACAGGTTACACGAGCTTGAAAAAAGCGGTATACTGCAGAGGCGTTCATATAATGAAATTCCTCCTCGAGTCGAATATCGCCTCACTCCTAAAGGTCAGGAATTGGTAGAGTCCATAATAAACTTGCTACAATGGATGAGAAAGTGGTCGACTGCAGCAACTAACTAACGTCAGCCTCTAACTTGCTCAACCATAAAAGCGCGCTAAATTCTTTCACGATTTTACTCAATTTTAAAAGATCAAGTTTAATACCTGATTACATAACAACTGTATGAACACTAAGGGACAGGCTTATACATATATGCTCGCTAAGTTATTTGAAGTAAAGGACACAGGAGGTAAGGGAAAAGGTCTTTTTGCAAAGGAGATGGTTCTCAAGAGAACTGTAAT
>JAICVG010000105.1 GCA_025935445.1 Nitrososphaera sp.
ACTCAAGAATTGTTAAAGGAAGTCAGAATATCAATGAATATAACAAAACTTTTGTTGCAACTGGAGTAACAAATGTAAGGGTATTTTGTAGTTATGTTTTTTCTCGCCTGTGCAAGTGAGGTAGTCAACAAAGTAATGATCGTCGGTAGCTGCCAAAAATAATAACTGAAGAAGAAAAAAAGCACCACAATCCCCGCAGCAATAAAAAGTCTTCAGGGAAATAGAGAATAATAACTTTAGTCCTCTAGGCTTTGGTATTCAGGTGCCTGATGTTAGTAGGTTCTTGACTACTTAGGAGAATGCTACGAACTTGGCAATTAGCGTACAATTTTTGGCAATAATTTCATTTACCGACCACCAGCCTTATCTGAGTAGAATCCTCGCCTCGAAGCCTCATAGGCAACAAGACATGCCATTGTGGTCAATATGGATCCCATGTAGCTAAGACGGCGCATTCCTATGCATAGCATTTTTGAAAAACACCCAGGTTCAATCACATGGAAATCGTAGAAGATCTTAATTCATAATCACAAAAAAACATAAGAGCCACAAAAATAGTATTGACTCGACTGTCCACTATATAGACTCGAAAACAATCCAAATGATTGCAATCCTTCCAGCCAAGCCTATGGGTTCTGTCTTGAAAATACCGCAGAGCTATTCAATGGTCATCTATTGGAATTGGAATTTTAAAAGGACTTTCAATCAAGCTTCCCATACTAGCAATGGCTAGGAATATGTGTGGCAAAAAGAATGCCTGTCTGTGATGAAATCATTTAGCTAACGCATATATATCTTGAGTGAAAGGATGCTGCTGCGATCTAGAAATGAGCATAACCAATGCTATTGAATCACAATTCATTTACGATGACAACCTGAAGCCAGAAAGACTTTCAACTGCTGCTTATCACGACCACTCGCACGATGTTTCCTTTTTTCAAATCTGTCAGTCCTGTTTTTGGTCTGCGTCAGCTCTCCGTGAAACCAGGATGATTAAGACATGCCCTGCTTGTACAAGTGAGGCAATTGATTCTCTTCCTATATCTCCAAATGAGGCTTATACTTATGACGTCAGTAAACCAGCTGGCTTGAGTCTATCATTCAAACCCTCCAATTCCAGAAGATAGAGAAGAAGAGCTATCTGGCTCCAAAATAAAAAATATATATGTAAAATACGAGAGACCAAAAACCGCTGCAGGCGGCATCGCAATTATTACCGGGATATTTTCCAAAGGCTGTTATTTTTAATTACTTGGTTTTCGCTTTCCCTGAGACCTTCTCGCCAGTTCTTGCTGAAATTTACGCCTACCTTCTACATCTAATATCTCCCAGTTTTTCGCAAAAAAATTGATGTATGTCCTGAAAAAACCTAGATCTACTCATGCGTGAAGCTCTTCCTGTCAATGTTGTCTTGAAATATGCACACACAGGAGCATAAAATATGAATCTGGTCTGAAAAAGGATCTCGATCTCTATATATACAATGCATTTTTTGTTTATAGAAGAAGATGGTTTTTAGAGAATCATTGATGCTATGAGATTTCTTTGAGCATGGTTTGCATGCTCTGTAGCCTTTGCCCCTGCATGGGACATTTACATCAAAATATACTAGGCTTGTCCTTACAGTAATGGTTCGCCTGCTCTTATCGAAAAAATAAGCTCTCTAACCTGCTGCAGGCTCTTCTCTAGATATTGAATTACTTCCATATCCATAATAATATCGTCAGAGGGGTTGCCTTCAAATTCTCGCAGAACATTCAAGAAACGAACTTGCCGGCGCTTTGGTGGGAAGTCATGTATAGGTATTACTTTCTTTAGAAAGGTTCTGTAAACTAATTGGTTCCTTAGCTCGCTTAACATATAGTACCAATTTCCACGCTGTCTAGCCCTATCCAACGGAGAGAGCAAATCAATCTTTTTGGTCTTGGCACTTAATGCACTTTGCACATTGGCAAAGTTGACGCGCTTTGTTGGTATTCCTAGGTCTAGTCTATCGTTTATTTGAAAAAGCAAAGAATCCACGGCTCCGACAAGTTGTGATAAAAAGCAATCTACTTCCATTTCAACTTCAATTCTGGCGTTGTACTTGGCAATGTCTCCATATACATTTTCGATTTCTTTAAGCCTGTTCAGATGCTGTTCAGCGGCGTAGAGTTTGAACTCTACCCTATCGTCTAGCAGCATTTTGATATGCCCTTCATCATCCGAGACTGACGCCATATGATTAAGGAGCCTTGATCATGTAGAATAATCTATCTAGTGTTTTTGAGCCTTTGATTACTGCCCGCATATAGGAAACAATGAACCATATGTAAAAAGGCCTTCTCTATAAAAGGCGATAAGGATATGGACATTATCAAAAGAAGAGATATGAAACTTTGATATTTAGTTGAAGCTTTTCTATTTCTTGTTAAAATAGTGGTACAAAGGTATTGAGTGAAAAAGAAAACACTAGCAACAATGCAAACCGTCACGCAACATGGTTAGAACTCTTCTATGACCTTGTTTTTGTAGTCGTTATCTTTCAACTTGCTCATAATTTAGAGGAAGATTTCTCATTAAACGGTTTTCTTGGTTTTTTGGCACTCTTCGTTCCTGTGTGGTGGTCGTGGATTGGTGCTGTCTTTTATGCTACTAGATTTGACACTGACGATTTGGGACACAGGATTCTAATACTTTTGCAAATGGTAGGTGCTGCTGCCTTGGCTGTAAATGTGTCTGATGCCTTAGAGAATGATTCTGCTGGTTTTGCTCTATCATATGCTGCCATTCGTATAATTCTTGTTTTAGAATATGTGCGAACAGGTATTAGCAAATCTTTTTCTTCTGCCACCCCTCTTATACGAAGATACAGCAGAGGTTTCTTATGTGCTGCAATTGTGTGGATTATCTCAGCATTTATTCCTCCGCCATTTCGGTTCGTTTTATGGGGAATAGGGCTAGCAATAGATTTTGCAACGGTTATAACAGCAGGAAGATTGCATTCACAATTTGCACCACACATATCGCATCTACCTGAACGCATAGGTCTTTTCATAATAATAGTACTGGGAGAATCCGTCCTAGAAGTTGTGGCAGGAGTCCAAAACAGGGAATTCGATATTTATTCTATGTTGATATTGGGCCTGGGTCTTAGCATACCTTTTGGTTTGTGGTGGCTGTACTTCGATAGTGTAGATGGGGCACCTATTCGTGCTCTACGAGAAAAAGGCAGGATTGGCGTGTACTCACTTTGGACAATCGGACACTTTCCCCTTGTTGTTGGAATCACATCGGTTGGGGTTGGATTAGGACATATTACATCAAACGCACAGGGGTTAGCTTTATCATACTCTGACCAATGGCTTGTATGTGGCAGTGTAGCATTGGCTTTGAGTGCTCAAGGGATATTACAACTCTCATCTGCATATTATTACTTGTATGCTGGCTCTACTCAGGATTATAGCGCCAGTAGAAATTGGGCAACGTATAGAATAATTTCGGCCGGTATGATTCTTCTAATTCCCATTTTACGTATCCCGTTGTCACCATTTTTGCTTGTCTGTATTTTGGCTGCCATTTGTACTGCACAAATAGTTATAGATTTAAAACAGCATCCTTATCATCGTCGACGCCGAGTCTTGAAATGATTTTTTACACGCAGTCACCGTTTCACAAGAAAAAGAGATTCTTTCAGAGGGTCATTAAATATTCTTAAAGAAGTGCAATCCTAACGAACTTGTAATAACCACATATTCACTATCTAACCTTAAATTATATAGTCAAAGTGTGATTTGTCAATTTCTGTGTGGCTATCATACGCAGTCTTGTAATCCTGAAAATGCACTTCCTTTATAGCAGTGGCAAGCGATCTTGGTGCGGTTCGATCTGCTTCCTCTATTCCTGGAGTACTTTATGAACAAATGAGATCGCGATTGATCCTTCACCCACCGCGGACGCGACACGCTTGATGCTGCCGCCACGCACGTCGCCTACTGCAAAGACTCCCGGCAAACTGGTTTCAAGCAAGTAAGGCGGACGGGCAAGGGGCCAGCGTGCAGCGCTCAAATCTTCTGGCAACAGATCTGGACCTGTCTTAATGAAGCCTTTAGCATCGAGCGCGACACAGCCATCGAGCCAACGGGTGTTCGGATCGGCGCCCGTCATGACGAACACGTGGCGGATATTGTGCTCCTCCACTTGCCCAGTTTGATTGTTTTGCCAGTGAACGGATTCGAGGTGATTGCCTCCTTCGAGTGCCTCGATCTCGCTGTGCGGACGCAATACGATCGTAGGGGTCTGTTCGATCCGGCGAATCAGATAGCGGGACATGCTTTCGGCCAAACCGGCCGACCTTATTAGCATATGCACGCGCTTTGTCGTCTCCGCCAGAAACACGGCAGCTTGGCCGGCTGAGTTTCCTCCGCCAACCACAATCACTTCCTCTCCTCCACACAACTGGGCTTCCACAAAGGTCGCGCCGTAATAGACACCCGCGCCTTCAAAGCGCGACAAGTTTTTCAATGGCGGCCTTCGATACTCCGCCCCGGTCGCAATCACGACAGTGCGTGCCGGAATTCGAGCTCCGTTCTCGACTTCGACGACATACGGTTTGCTGTCGCAGACGAGTCGCGTGCCCTTGGCGATGAGCATCTCCGCGCCGAACTTCTGCGCCTGGTTATATGCCCGGGCTGCCAGCTCCTGGCCCGAGATACCTGTGGGAAATCCCAAGTAATTTTCAATTTTTGAGCTTGAACCTGCCTGGCCGCCAGGTGAGCTCGTTTCCAGCATCAGAATGTCAAGCCCTTCTGAAGCGCCATACACTGCTGCAGCCAACCCCGAGGGACCGGCGCCGATGACGACGAGATCGCGCACATGAGTTTGGTCAATAGATTCATTGAAGCCGAGGCAGTCTGCTATTTGCTGCTTACTGGGATTCCTAAGCACAACCTTGCCTCGGCAGATCACCACGGGTATCTCGCTGGCTGCGAGATGGAAACTATCCAATAGGTTCTGTACGTCAGGGTCGCGCTCGAGGTCTATGTAGGAGTAGGGGTGTCCGTTGCGCATCAAGAACTCTTTGATCCGAAGCGTATCGGCCGAATGGGTTGATCCGATGAGCACAACATCTCCCACGCCAGCCGCCACCAACTCAACCCTACGGAGAATGAAAGCCCGCGTCAGGATCTCGCCAAGCTCAGCGTCGCTCTGCATCAAAGCCAGCATGTGTTGCCGATCCAGTTCGATCACCTTACCTGGCTTAGTGGCACGCACGCGAAAGAGAGTCCGCCGGCCGGATAGCGTGCCGACCTCGCCCGTGAACTGACCAGAGCCATGGACCGTAACAAGGGTCTCAACGGCGCCCGAGGGGCGTACAACCTCAAGCTCGCCGGAGACAACCACAAAGAACGACGCGGCGCTGTCTCCCTGCTCGTAGAGCACTTCGCCACGCTCCATCGCACGCATTTGCCCGCGCGCTGCAATGCGACGAATCTGCGC
>JAICVG010000077.1 GCA_025935445.1 Nitrososphaera sp.
CCGGCCACTACTGCAACCTCAGCAGCGTAGCCCTTGCTCACAAGCTCCTCGTATGTCTTGACTGCGGCAAAAATGGCATTGGAGTCTGCATCCTCCGGATCCTCAAGTGCAAGCCTAGTGCCAGCATTGATGCATGCATCGCGGCCGACTATTGGTGTCTCAATGCCGCCCTTTGAGCCAATGTCGTTATCCCTGTCTATGCAGAGCACCAAGATCTTGCTATAAGTAGCTTCTTTGCTTGCGCTTTTTATGCTGGCGTGGTTCATAGAATACGGCATCTTGCTGTCGGTACCTAATGAATTGTTTATAGATTAATTAATTTAATCCACTTTCTAATAAGCGGAATTATTGGTTTTATTAAAAAGCGAGATTAGCTGCTCCTTGTCTTATAGAAATCTCACTTATATAATGCGGGAGCCATCTTCATCAATTCTTCTTGTTTCAGAGGTAAAAGCTCCTTGAGCGAGGGCTTTCGAACCTCTGCTGGTTTGAATGTATTAGCCATATTGCATTTATCGATCCGGAATTGACGAAAATACTATAACTATTTTAGTTCGCTATAGTCTCCAGGATACCTGATAGACGAATATACACATTCTACTACTAGCAATTAGCAGAAAAATATCAAGTCTATTATCAGAACTATAAAACAAGTTATACAGTCAGAGATAAAATAATCGCACACATTGGCTACATCATCTAACATAAATTCTGCTGTTGTCTTGTTTGTGAGTTATCCACTTGAATTTATTGCGGAGTAGATGTATTACTATTACAGATCTTACGCTCTCCTCTTTGTTCTAGTGGTAAAACAAAAGTGAACGTGGCACCTTTTCCATCTTTGTTGTTTTCTCCCTTTATCATACCTCCATGTGACTCGATGATATATTTTGATACATACAATCCAAGACCGGTGCCTCTATCGGACTTAGTCATGAACTTAGTGAACAGTTTTGGTAGAATGTCTGAATTTAGACCGCACCCAGCATCTTTAACTTTGACAACAACTTCATTATCAAGCCTCTCAGCAGATATTAACACCTCTCCGTTTTTGTCATTGAACTTAACCGCATTGGCTAGCAAATTAGAAAGAACTTGGTGTATCCTACTTTTATCAGCAAAAACCATTATTCTATCTGTTGGAGTATAAATGAATTTTGTTGACGCTACCAAGCCTAATTTGTCATTATAACGCTTAGCGTCTTCAATTGAAGTCATTATAGATTCGTTAAGATCGAATAGCTCCTTCTTCAATATCAAATTCCGGTGGCTTTCAATTCTCGTTACGTCTAAAATTTGCTCGGTGAGTGTCTGAAGTCGTCTTGCATTTCTCAATATCGATTCAATATAGGCTCTTTCTGGTTCCTTGCGGATAAGCTCCCGTAGGACTTCAGCGAATCCTAGTATTGGTTGAATTGGCGTTCTAAGTTCATGAGCTGCTATGTTAATAAATTCTTTCTGAGCATTTTCATGTGTCTTCAATTTTTCATATAGATCCATTTGGATCCATAATGCATCAAAAAATGATCTTAAGAGGTTGGCACCTTTTTTACTATTCGAATATATCATCGTACTAATTGCTTCAGAAATCTCTTTTGCATTTACATCTCTGTCCTCAAGACTGAAATACTTTCTGCCATCTGCTATGAATATTCCAGACTCTGTTTGTTGACCATTGAGAATTTTGATATTGCTACTACTATCAGATAGTCGTTTAACAATTTTTGAATTTTCATCTGATAGTGGACAAATAATCCTTACTTGAGCACCCTTTTCTGCCGCATTAACAAGGTAGTTCCAAAGTCCAAGCTTATCTGCCCTTATCATGCTCTTGCTATGGGGCATAAGTATCAATGCTTCATTCTTTACAGACCTTGCAAATTCCATTATAATCCGGGCAGCTTTGCTGCCATCTGTAATAACCTCTACAAATTCTGGTTCTATGCCTTCTTCGATTTCTTTAATTTTTTGCTCAGCAGGAATAGCTTTATTCCACAAGGCATCAAAGATATACTGCCCTTGCTGTACAAAGTCTTGGGCATTGCTATGAATGACTTCAGTTAATGGTTTAGCTTCTTGCAATACTCTAGTTGTAATCATCTCTGTTTCACTTACTGACAGCCAACCCTTGAGCCTTTCTAAATGCCGTAGCTCGTTAACCATTTTCAAAAGATCTTTACAATAGTGAATATTCTGATCTGTAATCTCTGTTAAAGCCCGTATTTTTCCACCTCGTCTTCTAATCTCTACAAAGCCATTTCTGTAGGCATCAAGTTCAATAATTATCGACGGCCCTAGGTAGTCGAAGTATATGTCCATAGTCTTCTTCACATTCTTCATAAATTCAATACCTTTTGGGATAGCATTTTCTTCTTCTCCATATAGAACCTCAGTCCTTCCAAAGATAGGTCTGCCCTCTTCTATTTCCTTTATTTTAAGTTTAGCAGGTATTGCTTTACTCCATAACGTCTCAAATAGAGTGTGATGTTGTCGGATTACTTGTTTTGCGTTGCTATAAATTACTTGGGTTACAGGCTTTTCTTTTTCAATAGGCGCTATAGCCATACAATACTCTCTCTCACTGAGTCCGAAGTTACCTTGGATATTATCAAGATGGCGTAGCTCAACTATTTCAGCCAGATCTCTACAGTAAGAGATATTGTCTTTGGTAATTTCTGTAATATACCTTATCCTAACGCCCTTTTTCTTCGCTTTGATTTTTGCCTCCTTGAGTATTTCAAGCTTGATACCCACTGTCGGTGCTGTGGCATCTACACACATGTCGATTTTTTTTCTTGCACTCAACATTCCTTCTGCTATGGCATGAGTAGTCAAGTCTTTACCGTAGAGTATTTCTGTCTTTTCACTATTGCTTATAACGCGGGAATTATTGTCACGTTGGCTATCGCTAGTGTGTATCGTATCCGTAACTTTGGGAAAAGAGAAAGACTAATATAAAGATTGAATGAATTGTAAGAGATCTCTACTAGTTTCTCTTAGAGTATTCTCATTGTTTGAAGTTTAAGCAGACGATATATAATTCACTACTCTCTTGTCGACTTGCAGAAGGTTTGTTTAAAAGCACTTTGCCAAAGCTCTTCCGTAATTCCGATCTGAACTCCTCTAGCATGTCGCCCTCAAACACCTTGAACACGCTGCTTCCGCCTATTCTCAGCACATACTGTGCAAACCGTAACGCAATCGTGGAAAGAGAGATCTGCCTTGCATGATCTATATCCCATACGCCGCTCACATTGGGAGCTAAATCTGAGAGGACAACATCAGCCTTGCAGCCTAAAATTTCAGATATTTTGCTTAGCATGTTTGGATCCTCTATGCTGCCCTGCAGAATTATTGCATCAGCAATTGGTGTAACCGGCTTGAGGTCTATCCCGATGACCTTCCCTGACGACCTTACTTCCTTCACGGCTACCTGCAGCCACCCTCCTGGTGCACACCCAAGGTCAACTACCTTATCACCCTTTTTGATAATGTTATAAGAGCGGTTCATCTGCAGCAGCTTGTAAGCTGACCTTGCCCGGTATCCCTGATCCTTTGCCAGTCGCCGGTATTGGTCACGTCGAGCGTCAGCAAGTCTCATTTTTTATAAAGTTTTGGAGGTTTCAGGCTTGCATTGTCAAAAGATTTGATGAGCCATTCCTCAATTAAATTACAGCTTGTCGGGCTGTAAGAACCTTCTATAGAGCACATGTGCTCAAAAGGACATGTCAAACAGGGGGCCTGTTCGATGCTTGTAGTGTCAACCGGCAGCTTTACTGCAAAAAGTCTGTACGTCCACCGGCCTTTTTCTAGCATTTTTTCGCGGCGAATCAGTGATCGTTTTTCAAGCCGGGTCGCAACGCGAGAGCCATCGCGGCTTGTCAAGTCAAGCTCCTTCCAAAGCTCTGACTGTAGTATACCATCTTTGCCATTGCTAATTATAGTGCGAAAAACTTTACCAGTGATATCGTCAATTTGAGCTTCGTTTAATTTCAATCAACACAACCCCAGAGTAATACCATAATAATTATGTTGAACTGATAAATAATCCTTTTTGAGATCAAATTCCTTGAAAGACAAAGTAAAAAGCAATGGCTGAAAAATCGCTAGAGATAGGCTAACCTCTTGCTGGCTCGATAGCTACATTAGACTTATTTTGATTTATTCTTACTACCGAATATTCTATCAAAGTATTCTGTAGACTCTGGCACCGTTTCTTCAGCCTCACCTTCCTTGACTTGTGCAAGCCTCTTTGCAAGCTTTTTCTTGGTTTCAAGCTGCATCTGGCGAGCAATCTGGATTCTTTGAGCCTGAGGCGATCCTGCGCCATGCATTGACTCTGTCAGATAGCCTACTGCATTTCGCCCAAGAGTCATATTTTCAATTAGCCTCAGCACTCTCATCCTGTTCTCTGTTGATACACCTTTCCGGCCCTTCAGGTATTTTTCAAGCAGAGGTCCAGTCTCAGGATTGCGAAACTCCTTCTCAGACGGCATTGTCACTACAAGTCCGCCTGCAATGTCTTGGGCAAGCCTTCCTATTTCATATGGAAACCGAGTGACGTTGTGCTTACAGACATTTGCCAGCATGTCGTCATTCTGCCAGTTGCCCGCTGACGTTTTGTGCGCTCCGTACGAGGATGCAATGCCTGCCGCAAATATCGTCTCATTAAGGTGCGTCATTTCAACCAGCTTGTCTTTGATGTGTGAGGCGTTTGCCACACCATTGTAGTCCGCAATGGCTGCAGAGGCTCCAATCAGGATGTCTCCAAGACCAGTCTTGCACACATAGCTTCGACGATGATAGCAAGTAAAGCGTTCGACCAACATTGAGGCAAACTCATATTCACCATTCATGAATATTAGGTGGTTTGGAATGAAAACATCCTTGAAGATCATCATGGCTTCTTGGCCGGAATACATGGCATTGCCGGCGTCAATGTTGCCTCCCTCCATACTCCTTGTATCACAGGACTGTCTGCCATAGATGTAGGTGATGCCGGGAGCATCGACAGGGATTGCACCAACAATCGCATAGTCTTTATCTTCTGACTTCAATCTCATTGTCGGCATGACGATTATCCAGTGGGAGTTGATGCAACCAGTCTGGTGAGCTTTTGCACCGGTGATGTATACGCCTTTGCTGTCACGCTTTGTCACATGCACAAACATGTCAGGGTCTTCCTGTTGCGAAGGCGACAGGCCACGGTCACCCTTGACGTCTGTCATGGCACCACCGATCATCAAATTTTCCCGTTGCAACATCTTGACAAATTCGACTAGACGCTTATGATAATCAGTGCCGTACTTTTGCTCGATTTCATACGTAGTTGAATATAATGAGTTAAGTGCATCCATGCCTACGCAACGCTGGAAGCAGGTGCCAGTGAGCTGTCCAAGCTTCCTTTGCATCCTGTTCTGGTCAACTAGGTCCTGCGCGCTTTCTACAATGTGCAAGAACCTGTTGACTTGCGTTCCCGTCAACGAAGAATTGGGTGCAGCAAGTTGCGGATCTTCCGCCGCAAGGTCATAGGTCTCTGCCACTGCATTTATTGATGGCCGGATCATTGGATGATCAACTGGCTCTTTTACGAGCTCTCCAAAAAGGTATATCTTTAGATTTCTACCTCTGAGGCTTTCAATATATTCTGCCCCATTCTTAATCGCCATATAAGATATATAGCACTTGAATGTTTATTATACTTTCTCAAGTGCAATATAGTAAAGAAATAGCAACATTTGTTGTAATTTTTATACAAATCTGAAAGTCGAGCTAGTTTGTGCCTGAAACCTTACCCATCAATCAGCTAATCTCGTGGCAGCTCGTTCTCACTTTTGGTAGGAGCAAGAAATCCTTGTCAGCATCATCTTTACTATATTCTTCCTTAGAATATACCTTCTTGAACCGGCCTACAGCTAGAATTGCCCCATTGAGCAAGTACCTAAAAGCGTTTCTCACTCTTCAAATGACTTCTTGATCTAGGCCTTAGTTTCCGGGGTTTCAATTTAATGAAATTACTATAAGATTAGGAACTATAAGATCAGTATTCATCTCTAG
>JAICVG010000006.1 GCA_025935445.1 Nitrososphaera sp.
CCCCCGCCGGAAATAATCACAAAGTTATGGATGCCTTTCTTGGCCGCCGACCTCAGTAGATCTGGCACAAACTTCAAATCGACCGTAACGACTACGACATCTACCCTGTCAGGGATCTCGTCAAGGCTCTTATACGCTTTGAGGTCCATAATCTCAGAATAGCCTTTTGCATTCACCGGATAGACCTTGCCGATGTACTCATGCTTAGCCAAGCTTTCCAAAACAGAGTTGCCTACCTTGCCAGGCTCAGGTGAAGCACCGATCAGCGCTACTGACTTGGCGTTGAAGAACAAATCCAGATATTCGGATTCCGGCTGGGCCTTTGAGACGACTTCTGGGTCTGGCTTTTCCCGTAATAGGATCTTGGCATCAACTACGACATATTCATTTTCATAAAATATGATGGGGTTAAAGTCTATGCTTTCATAGTATGGTGCCATCTCCGTGCCAAATTTGCCTATATTGACTAGCGCCTCAGCAAGGACATTCAAGTTGACAGGCGGCATCCCGCGGAAGCCCTTGAGTATCTTATTGCCCTTTAGGTCATCTATCATGCTGATTGCATCTTCCTTTGTTATTGGTAAAACTCTGAATGAAACGTCTTTGAAGACTTCAGTGTAGATGCCACCGATGCCTGCCATGATGACAGGGCCAAACTGCGGGTCATTCTGCAGACCAACAATGAGCTCTACCCCACCCGCTGCGGCCATTTTCTCGAGCAGCACGCCTTTTACGGGGTACTGCTTGCTCAGCCTGCCGTACATGTCGTTAAATGTATCCTTTACATCAGCCTGGTTCTGAAGGCCGACCTTAACACCTCGAACGTCTGTCTTGTGCAAGATCTCTGGCGAAACAATCTTTGCGACGAGGGGAAAGCCTACTTTCCCTGCCTCTGTTTCTGCCTCCTCAGCGCTCTTGACCAGTGCGTATTTCGGTACCATGACGCCGTACTCGCTCAAGACTTGTTTGGCGAGTTCTTCAGTGATTACTTTTTCCTTGTTTGAATAAATGTCATTAAAGAGCTTCTGAACCTTCTCATTGATCATTTTATTGAGGGAAAAAACCTGTTTAGCTTTTATATAGTTACCTAATGTGTGAAATGTATTATTTTTATTCATTTCTGCAAAACCCTTGAAAAATTATTGTATATGTGTCTGCACCGAGCCGCTAGCTCCTTCAACTCGCAAGGTGCCGGCAGCATGCTCTCCGGCTTGATCTTTTCAGCAATCAACTCAGCACTGTACTCCTTCATCCATGTTTGTATGAGGGGTTCATCCACTTCAAAGTGAAACTGGATGCCAACTGCAGACCCGATCCTAAAGGCCTGCGGGTATAGATCGGAATATGCAAGGATCTTTGCGTTTGCTGGCAGGTCATATGTATCGCCGTGCCACTGGAATATCCTGATCGTCTTATCCGTGAAGCCTCTAAAGATGTCATTACTGCTAGCCGGTGTCAGATACACATTGTGCCATCCTATCTCTTTCTTCTTGCCCTTGTAGACGCGCCCTCCTGCAGCCTTCGCAATGAGCTGCGAACCTAGGCAGATGCCCAATACTGGCGTGTCATTCTTAATTGCATTCCTGATGAGCTCTTGCTCTTTTTGCAAGTAGGGTAAATCGTCATAGACTGACATTGGGCCTCCGAGGATTACTATGGCATCATATCCCAATGGGCTGGTAGGCACGGGATCATTCTGTGTTTTCACCTTTTCGACGTGATAGCCATCATGCACGAACATCTGCTCAAGTAAACCAAGCGTCTCGCACCGAATATTCTGTACTGAAAGTATCTTGGGCAATACCTAGCATGCGTGCTTATTTGTATTTATGCCATAAGGAAAAATATTAAATCTGACAGGCCCTACAGGTTAGATGGGCTGGGCCGTGGGCTACCAATATAGAGTCGATGACTATGAGACTGTTGAACGGCTGCGCAGTTTTATATGCATGCTCAATGAAGAATCGGAGAAAGGTTCTGTCATCGTTGTCGAGGGTAGACGTGATGCCGAGGCACTCTCTAGGGTGGGTTTCACTGGTAACCTTGCAGTCTTCCACCATTTTAAGGGGATTGCAGACTTTGTAGACAGCCATAATAGCATAGGCAAAAAGATAATCCTGCTCTTGGATATGGACAGAACCGGTAAGTACCTCACAAGCCGGCTGGTGTCCCAGCTCCAGTCGAGCAGGCATAGCGTGAACCTGTCATATAAGAGGGCACTTGCAAGGATAACAAATGGCAAAGTGAGGCATGTGGAGGATCTTGTCATCTATGCACCTCGCATGTCAGGCATCACGGGAAGCCGCAAGGACCTTTACTTTTATACATGATTCTCTGAAGCTTTACAAAGCACTTATATTCAAGCAAAGAAAAGTGAGAGCTATATACCAGCAAACTGCGAGGTTATGAAAGAAATTGCCCACCACAGGTATAGTAAAATATCATGTTAAGTTAAAATTTGAAGTTGATGGTTTGGTTGAGAAAGCCGATATTATTGGTGCTATTTTTGGACAGACAGAGGGCCTCCTTGGACCAGAAATGAACCTCAATGAATTACAAAAAGTGTCCAAGGTTGGAAGAATTGAAGTAAACGTGGAAACTAAGGGCAACATGACTAAGGGTGATGCCCTGATACCTATGAGTACAGACATCTCTACTGCCGCGCTAATTGCGGCAGCCATAGAGAGCATTGACAAGGTGGGGCCGTTTCCGGCTAAGTTCGGTCTAGTTGGAATCGATGACATTCGAGCAATAAAGAAGAAGGTCATAGTAGACCGCGCTAAGAAGATAGTGCAAGACTGGGCTACCAGAACTATAAGCGAGGGGGACGAGATGCTCAAGGATGTTTATGATGCAAGCAAACCCGGTAAGCTCACAAGCTTTGGAAAAGCACAGCTGGCCTGCGGCACGGGAGTCTTTGACTCTGCTTGGGTAATACTGGTGGAGGGAAGAGCAGATGTCGTCAATCTTCTGCGCGCAGGTTATGACAATGCCATTGCAATAGAAGGTGCAAGAATCGATGAATCTGTGACAAAGCTTACAGAAGGCAAGCGTGTAGTGGCATTTCTTGACGGCGATCGGGCAGGGGACCTAATACTGAAGGAACTTCACGGAGTCGTCAAGATAGACAAGGTGCTTAGGGCTCCGCCGGGTAAGGAGGTGGAGGAATGCACTCCGCTTGAGATATCTGAAATCTTGAAGGACGCGTTCTCACCTGAAGTACCATCTATTCAACAGCCGGGATATCCTCCCCACCAACCGCCTCATCATCAACAGCAGCACCATTACGAGAGGAGAAATTATAGGAGAGAAAGGGAGCCACAAGAGGATTACCGCGCTCCAAATACGCGACAGCAAGAAGCGCTACAGTCAGCGCAGCAGCCATCCGAAGAGGCACTGGTTGAGGACAGTGCAGAGATACTCTCTGCAGTCCGCGACGTTTATCCTCAAATAAACGAAACGCTTGAGGCTGTCGTGCTAGACGGCTCTATGAATACTCTGCTTAAGGTCCCAGTGTCAGAAGTCATCAAGAGGCTTAATAGCGCAGAGGGGGGCAAGCTGCTGGTAATAGACGGTATTGTCACCCAGAGGCTGGTCGATGCAGCCGATAAGGCGGGTATCGAGTACATTGTAGGACATCGGATGACAGACTTGAAAAAACCAGCAGATATCCGGATCAGGACATTTGGTGACATTGGCATAAGTAACTAGTAAGGATAAATGCCTGAAATCAAGCTACAGCACATATTGACGTTGATCGAGCTCCTTTCACAAGGGGCCCACCACAATTTTGTCGAGGTAACGACCACGCTACTTGGTAAGGGTATCGGCAGGTCGCAACAGGCAGCCTCGAAGCACCTGCTAGACTTGGAAACCTCCGGCTACATCGAGCGTCTGAAAAAAGGGCAGAAATATGCAGTCAAGGTCACAGACAAAGGCTATTCTGAGATACAGAGTCTCTATTTGTCACTGAGAGCTGCCCTTGAATCTGCACCTTCGACAATGGATTTCGAGGGCAATGTCATTTCGGGTATGGGGGAGGGGGCATACTACATGTCACTGGAGGGCTATAGGAGACAATTCAGAGAAAAATTAGGATACGAGCCGTACCCTGGGACGTTAAATGTCCAGCTAACTGATCAGATATATATGAATGGCCGGCTCGAACTTGGTAAGCACCCGTCCATATTCATCGATGGCTTTAGTGATGGCACACGTACTTACGGCTGGGTCAAGTGCTATCGCGCAACCATAAATGACGGCGCAATAGATAATGCTGCTGTCCTTGTGCTTGAACGCACACACTATGATGATAGCATGCTTGAAGTGATAGGGCCGATATCAATCAAGCAGACAGCAGGCATCAAAAACGGTGACAGAATAAAGGTGCAGGTGCGGCTTGCTTAGATGCCGTAGATTGAATCGCCCAGCTCTTTCTTTATTTTTGAACTCTTTGATCCGGGTATTGGAGTTGACAGCCTTATAACCCGAACATTTAGGTTGCGTTTCTTGCAGTTCTCGGCAATGTCTTTTTCGCTATGCGCCTGGTCATATCCAAGTGCGATCACGTTTGGCTTGACATATTCGACTGTGTCGTAAAGTGTGCCCTCTTTGCCGATTAGTGCTAAATCGACAAAATTAAGCGAAGTCACGAGGTCTCTGCGGAGCTTTTCATCATGGTAGATCTTTCGATATTTCTTTATCTTCTGAGCGGTCGACTGCCTTGCTACCACTACGACAAGCACATCACCCTCTGCTTTTGCAGCCTTGAGCGTATGAATGTGACCAGGGTGGATGAGATCAAAAACTCCTCCTACGAGAACGACCTTTAGTGCATCACGGCCGATGAATGTAAGCTTGGTCGGGTCAGATTTTTCTACTAGGCCAATTTTGACAAGACGGCTTACCATGGAATTGTAGAATTCTTCGCTTATGGGCAGCCGCGCCTTTAGCCTGACATATGGTGGAATTGAAGGATCTAACATGCTAGAATACAGGTTAGCAAGAATAGTCTTGTCTAGCGGGTTCATCTGGGAATCTCTACTATGTGGCAATAGCGAAATCATTAATGTTATAAACTATTGCCCGCATGTAGAAGGTTTATAAAATTCCCTTAATTGAATCAAAGCAATTCTTCGAGATCTGGGCAAAATTCTATTTGAACAGAATTATTCCTCCGTAACGTTGAGTGATGTATAATAGTTCTAAAGGAACTTCTCGCAAAATGTTAATTCAACAGGTCTACAAATGCATTTAGATCATATTATGAATCTGATCCAACTATGTAACCGAAAATCTCTCGACAAACAGCTTTTGCGAGCCTCGAGCGATAATTGAAATATGACTGTAATTCGGAACTTGAAAGACACGAGATCTCATATCTGACAACAACAATTCAACGTATTCGGTTGGAAACACCAGCTACTTGTTATCACGCTGTTTGGCAGAGCGACAAAATCGCTCTGCTTACGGAATCACAGTGAAAGAATATGGAGAAAACTGAATTAAGTTTGAAGAAGATGTATATATATGTTATAAATGCCGTGCCAAATGCGATTGGGATAGTATTGTCGTCGTCTCCAGCCGAGATAAAGAAAAAGCTTGAGGAGAACTGGATACGATTTATAAAGGCTAATTCCGCGAAGCTTTTGCTTGGTACAATAGATGGCTCTAGCCCACCTTCGATCTTTGTGGGTCGTTACGGCTATCCAAAGGTCAGGATAGGACCAATGATACCTCCATTGCATGGTGATACCACTATCTTGGACAGAACCGAGTTGTGGACAGGTAAAAACCTTGAAGAAATAGCGAACTACCGCCTGTCACTTGTGCTCGGTACGATGAACGTGAATATACATGACATTTCAAGCAGATATCTTGAGAACATGCAAGAGCTCGCTATGTCGGAGAGGCCTGCCGAAACCGAGGCCACATTTGAAAAAACGCCCGTAGTAGATGTCCACATGCAAAAAGAACTTAGACTGGATCACGTAGCCCCACCTTTTGGGCCAGCTGCACCTCTGAGAGGTTTTAAGATGTCATCACTGTCCGCCGACCAGCGCATTGAAACAGTATATTATGATACAGATTTGAGAGCAGCAGACGCTATGATGGAGTTGTACAGGCGCAGCGTAGAAATGAGTATCATTCAACGAGTCCTCAGCATGGGGATGCTTGGAGTAAAGAAGAAACGCAAACTTGTGCCTACTCGGTGGAGCATTTCTGCGACTGATGATATTATTTCAAGCATGCTTGTAAAGGAGATTGAAATGAATCCTACAATTGATCTGTTTGAAGTAACTCGATACTCGCATCTTGCTAACTACTACTCCATCATATTGATACCGGATGATAGGTGGATTTTTGAAATGATCGAGTCATGGTTCACAAGCCGAGGCCAGGTGGCCACAGGAGCTGATAATGAAGACGAAAGAGGACTTAACCACAACCCGACAATAGCGGGAGCGTATTTTGCAGCACGCCTTGCGGTAGCAGAGCATCTTGCACGTCGACACAAAAAAGCAGGGGCCATTGTTCTCCGCGAAATACACCCCAATTACGTAATGCCACTTGGCGTATGGCAGATAAGAGAAGGCGTACGTGAAGCTCTGAAAAAGCCTCCACAAAAGTTTGAACGATTTGATCATGCAATGTCGTTTGCATGTTCTTACATGTCACTGTCAAAGAACGAAGTGGTACAAAAAAGTCGGCTTTGGAAGAGTTTCAAGGGCCAAACAAAGATCAGTGATTTTGCTTAACTAAATCCTGGCAAAGGGTCATATATTAGCCCCGCGCTTAATGCTCCTGATAGTGATGATGAGCGAGGCTCCCCCAGAAGGCATCAAGTATATTGTTCCAATCAAGCAGGTGGAAAAACCAGTAAAGATTACAGATCAAGCCAGGGCCGAACTCCAGAGCTCTGGCATGATGGATGAGAAGGGTAAGCTGAAGATGAAGGGTGTAAGTCCAAAGATGCTTAAGCGCATGAAGCTAGAGGCAGTCGACTGCCCTGTACTGAACAGAGAGATCGGCTTTTTGCAATGCTATGTCTGTAAAAACTTTTTCAGTAGGCCTACGGGCAAGGTTTACTGCAAAGGCGACCCTCTGTAGCCACAGACACCTCTTTACGAGATGACAGACATAGTTTTCATTCGCTTAAAATAGCTTCACAAATCTATTAAGAATGCAGAAAAATAGAGAAAAATTATTGAAAAGGATCCTACGTTAATATATGGATTTTTACTATTAACTTGGAATAAATTCAGGCCTATCCAGAGCCAAGCTGGAATTTATTTCAAAGCACAGCAAGCTATAGCATTTTGTTGATAACGGATTAGCCGTGGCTTACATTGGATTTCAGCACAATGAGAAGCTCTGCTGTTTTTCAGCCGAGGTGAAAGATGTACAGCAGAGCTCTTTCAAAGAAAGACAGCCGCTTAATCGTGAAAAAAAGAGACTATTTTCTTTCGATGAACGAATCGCTAGGATCGGAGCAGCCAAATTAGAAGTTAGGCAGTTCTATGCCTATAGCATGAGCACTGTAATGGCAAGCTGTCATAACGCCAAGAGAGCGCCATTTTTGGAAGCAATCAGGTAGAGACATCACTTACAATAACTTCATAAATCCTAGTCGTTTTGCCAATGTCAACGTGGATTCTCAGAAAGAATCAGTTGGGATAACAGTCAAGAAAAATATAGACTTTAGCGAGTGGTACAGCCAAGTCGTACTCAAGACCGCGCTTGTTGACTATGCTCCTGTGAAAGGGTTTATTGTACTTCGCCCCTACGGTTATGCAATTTGGGAATCGATAAGGGATATTCTCGACAAGCGATTCAAAGAGACTGGTCATCAGAACGGCTTCTTGCCTGTGCTAATACCTGAAAGCCTGCTGGCAAAAGAACAGGATCACTTTGCAGGTTTTATGCCAGAAGTGTTCTGGGTTACCAAAGCAGGCGACAAAGAGCTTGAGGAAAAGCTCGCGCTCCGGCCGACATCTGAAACGCTTGCTTATTCAATATTTGCAAAGTGGATAACAAGCTACCGCAATTTGCCACTCAAGATCAACTTTTGGAACTCTGCCCTTCGAGCCGAGATCAAGTCGACGAAGCCCTTGATTAGGACTTCAGAATTTTTGTGGCAGGAAGGTCATACCGTACATGCCACCGATGAAGAAGCAGAGCAGGAAGTCATGAGCATACTTAATATTTACAAGGATTTGATAGAGAACTACCTTGCAGTACCAGTTATAGCAGGATACAAGACCGACAGGGAAAAGTTCGTCGGCGCCAAGTACACAACGACTCTTGAAGGGTTGATGCCTGTCGAAGGTAAGGCGCTTCAGATGGGGACTTCACATCATCTCAGTCAGAACTTTTCAAAGCCGTTTGGGATAAAGTACCTTGGCAAGGATACTAAGGAGCATTTTGCATGGCAGACTTCATGGGGGATTTCCTGGCGTCTGATAGGCGGGCTGATAATGGTTCACGGTGATGACAGGGGTCTAATTCTGCCACCACAGGTTGCACCAATACAAGTAGTAATAGTGCCTATACACAAGGACAAGAACGCCAAGATGGTCAAGGAAAAGGCAAGGAAAATAGAATTTGAATTAAAGCGCGCTGGTATAAGAGCATACATGGATGACCGAGATGAATACACTTCTGGTTGGAAGTTTAACGAATGGGAGATGAAAGGAGTCCCGCTGCGCATCAACATTGGACCAAAGGATATCGAAAAGGGTCAGATTGAATTTGTCAGGCGCGATACAAAGGAAAAAAGGCCTGCTGAGCAGGAGAAGCTTGTAAGTATCACGACCTTGCTTTTGGCGCAGGTACAGGAAAGTCTGCTTGCAAAGGCAACCGAATTTCTTAGCGAGAACACTTTCACACCTGCCGATTTTGAGAGCTTCAAATCGATAATCAAAATCAAGGGAGGGTTTCTTCTCGCAGGCTGGTGTGGCCAAGAACAATGCGAATCTAAGATAAAGGAAGAGACAGGTGCAGACATCCGGGTGATACCATTTAACCAGAATGACAAGCCGGCCACCTGCATTTACTGCGGTCGGGAAAGCAAAAAAGCAGCGATATATGCAAGGGCATACTAATTGGTAGCGCTGGAAGATCTGTTTCCATTTGGAACTGAACTAGGATACATAGGCATCCTCCTTATCAGTTTTGTGTCTAGCTTAATTCCATTTATTCCCATTCCTTATTTTCCGGTCTTAATAACTGCTTCATTTAATACCAATTTCAATCCGCACATAATCTCAATTATCAGTGCGCTTGGTATAGTGGGAGCAAAGACGATAATCTTTTTTATTAGCTATTATGGTCGCAAAATTCTGAGCGATAAGACAAAGAAGAGAATGCGTCCCCTACAAAACCTAGTAAGCAGGTACGGTTGGTTTGGTGCATTTATAGCGGCTCTTACTCCAATACCTGACGATATTGTCTATATCCCGCTAGGGCTTGCCAAGTACAACCCATGGAAATTTGCAACAGCCACATTTGCTGGCAAATTCTTGATGAATGAAGCAATTGTCTGGGGGTCGATTTTTCTTGGGAGACCTTTCGTCGAGGACATATTATCGTCAGAGACGACAAATACTACATCACTAATTATAGCGGCAATAGTGAGCATCATAGTGCTTGCAGTCGTTGTATACTTTTCGCTCAGGATAGATTGGGCAAGGGTAATTGGAAGATGGTTTCCTTGGGCGCTGAAAAATGGTAATGAAGAAGGAGAAGAAGAAGATCATAAGGACAACAATGAAGACAATGATCACCACACAAAAAAAGGGTTTTAGCTAAGGCTTCGACATTACTCTTGTGTCTTGTCATTGAGCTCGATATAATCTTCATCGATACCAGTTACGCAGTCGGTCACCACCGCCTTGACGGGCTGAAAGTGTATACTGCCCTGCGGTATCTTGTTCGCCTCCTGCATTGCAACTAGCTGCGTTTCAAGTGCACATTTGTGGTCGTTACATACCACTGCAAGCATGTACTCACCTTGATGCGACTTTACTGAGATGATATACGATGGAGCCAGCTGGCATTCCTCTCCTTCAACCTTAGCTGAGCAATGCTCGGGCAAATTCACATCATCTTTCTTCATCGCAAGGCAATATAACAATAACTGACATGTAAACTATCCAAAGATATAAAACTCAAGAAATCATGCGAATCTCGCATCAATCTTTTCTAGTAAATGAAAAATCCTGCCTGAGAACTACGAGAGAGCGATAACATCAATGGCACCTCGAGCAGCAGTAAAACGACGCTAGCAACAATACTTGTAATGACTGCGGCAGGAAGCTTGGAATATCAGCTCGCTCAGGTGGCTCAAAAATATAATTGAGGTAACTATTATATATTCCTATTAAATAGGAATATATTGACACTATTGGAAGTCGATAAGGAAACATTACGACTTTTGGTCAAGCGCAGAGCGATGCTCCGAGTGCTGTCTATCCTAGTCAGGCAAAAGGGGAACGCACTGCCTACTCGTATACTACTCCGGAAGTTAGGTGCTAACAACCTTCACTATGTAATTTTGCAGGCAGAAAATGAAGGTTATATCAAACGCAAAAGAGTCAAGCCACAAGGAAAGGGGAACTATCGGGTCTACAATCGCTTGACACCGAAAGGAAGGAGGTTAGCTGAGCTGAACAAGAAATTGGAGTAATACTAATAACTTGCCCTAAAAGTGGCCCCATATTTTCTATTATGACATGATAGGGACATAACAGGCTGAAACATTTGCGGAACGATACAAATATAGAGACATGACAAGCAAGAAAGTTATGCAATTAGTGCATCTTAATTTATAAAACGGCAGTGAGTTTTTTGCCTGGGTATGGGTAGCAGAAGAAGAAAAACACTTGTAAGGCCTGCAAGAAAATCTCGCAGAGTGGATGGAAGATGTCCTAAATGCACCACCATTGTGAAGTTCAATGTGTCCGGCCCAATTGGCGATGAGATTTATGAATGCACTGGCTGTATGTCCAAGTTCCACATAAGCGAGTTGTAAAAAATTAATGGCGCTAAACTGTTTGGGAAAAGCGCAACCAGCCAAAGCAAAAAATATTGCTACTCATTTTATTGTACGCCTAAAGGATATTTCGTGCTCGGGTTCCATCTGTATAGTAGTATGGGTTATATTGTAGCGCTCGGCCAACACCGTATTTATTTTAGACAAGAGCTTACTTGACTCGCTCAGCATCTGGTCGCGTATGACCACGTGACCACTCAGTGCGTCCATGCCACTGGATATTGTCCAGACGTGCAGATCATGGACATCTACCACGCCGTCCAGCTGCTTGAGGGTTATCAATATTTCTCGCATATCAAGCTCCGACGGAGCGCCCTCTAGCAGTATATGGGTGCTATTTCTCACTATAGAGTAAGCACTTCTTGCCACTAGGCCTGCTATCAGAAAGGCGACAAGCGGATCCACGATGGTGATGCCCGTGTTAAGAGCAATAAAGCCAGTAATGATAACTGCGACGGATGATATTATATTGTAGACAACATGGATGAATGCACTATGAATGTTGATACTC
>JAICVG010000096.1 GCA_025935445.1 Nitrososphaera sp.
ACAGGATGTCGACGGCTTGTTCTCTGCCGCTATCTTGAGGATGGTTTACCCCCAATCTGAGGTCATACTGACAAACTACGGGTTTCAAAACATGATGGCAGTAAAGAACAAGATTCTTTCTTTTACCCAATCACACAATTTAGGAACAATCATAATCTCAGATATTGGTATAAATTACGAAAGTTACCTGCCTGTCTATGAAGCTCTCAGTACTTCAAAGCAAAGAGGTTTTTCAAACATATGGATAGACCACCATGTATGGCCGGAAGGAATGGAAGAAAAATTTTCTCCAATTTGCGAAATGGTGCTCTGCTCTGAAACTGAAATGGGAAGGAATGGAGTAAAGAAATGTGCCACCGAGCTTTGTATCGAACGGTTTGCACCTGCCAGCGCGTATGCAAAGACTCTTGGCTGTATTGCGCATAGAACAGATTTTCCAGAGTCCGTCAAGTTCCCATTGCCTCCTTTGACAGGGCTAATTTCGTACTATTTGGGAAAAAAAGAACTCAATCACAAGCTCTATTCTGTAATTTTGGATAATGTATCCTTGGGCGTCTTGTGGAACATTGAGATGCAAGAGGACATGATTGAAGCATCCAGGCTAATAGATGAATCAATTATGAGATCTATTAGGTCAATGGTCATTAAAGAATTCGATTTTAAGCCTCCTGGTACAATTGAACAGGTCAGAAATGTAAGGGTCGCAATCGCAAAGGCTGACTCATTTGTAAGCAGATCCCTTCTTCTTGGCAAGATTATTGATGAATCCGAAATAGATCTCGCCATCGCATATACGCCCGACGGTAAATTAAGTCTAAGAAGAAGACATAACTTACCTGAGAAAGATCTTCAAATAGATTGCAGCAAGGTTGCTGCTGCGTTTCGAGAAGGTGGAGGGCACGCCGGAGCCGCAGGAGGATTCCTAAGGACAGATGTTGAGCAAGATGGCGATGGTGGGGCAATAATTGAGATTGAACTTACGATCCAAAAGTATTTTGAAAAACTACAACAGGATAATAATTAGTTGACCTACAGTTATTATAGTTAGTATCTAAGCTACTGCGGGGATGTAAGGTAGTTAAATCATTTGATAAGAGGTAAGGATTACAATGTTGATGCTCCTTTCACCGGGACTCATTCGTTAGGCTTTTTTCCAAAGCATTATCAAAAAATTTCTCAGAATCACTGTATTGTACAACGACTGGTTGTTCCTCAGACGACGGTTGCTTGTAGACTTTTGGATTTTCAGTATCAAGAATAACATTGTGCCTACAATTATAATACCGCTGACAAATCACATGGATTGTTTCAAGAACAACGTCATCTGACCCTAAATGTATCGTTCGCCGTATTCACTCAAAAACAGAGAGGGCATAATCATAGCAGCGTTGGGGGTGCCCATATATGCATGGCGATAGGAGATTCTCTCTTTCATCGATAGCTCCCAAGGATGTTAGCGCGAACTGACCGGCTCTTCTGAAAGTCAATGCCGACGCATGATTCAGGCGCAATGGCACGAATGCAGAGACAAGCTTTTTAATAGGCGCATTTTCATCGAGAAACTTTAGAATTAGTTCTGTATTGGTCTCTTAAATTTTCTTTTTATATATCAAAGATACTTGTGATCTAGGAGATCGGATCAATATATCCGAGATTTTTAATTACGATGTTGTCCAGTTTCTTGCATGGAAGAAAGTAGAACAAGCAAAAGAGAGAATCCTGATCAAATACCTCAAGATGATGACACGCAAGGAAAGACGGGGAGAGTTGTAAGCGAACAAGCCGGGGTTCAGGGTCAAAGAAAGGAAGTAAACGTAGAAAGCTACTCAAAGGTTGCAGCTATAGGACAAATCTTAAAAGATATGGATTTCCCAGCTGATAAGAATAGGATAATTTCCTTCGCAAGACAACTACAACAACAAAGTTCTAGAGCAGATAATAAAAACATAGAAAATAGAGAAGATATTTTGTCAGCCTTACAAAACCTACGGGAACGAGAATACAAGAATGTATCAGATGTGACCACTGCCCTAGGCATGGTATATTAAAGCCACCACCACCACAAATTTTTTTGTTAGCATAGCATACATATCTTCTCTTCTAAATACGCAGAGAGGAATTTCAAAAGATCATGATGCAGCGAAAGAACCTCACGTAGGTGAGAGAACAACTATCACACATCTGCCTTGGTAAAAAGTTTTCACAAGACAGAAATAAAATGGGATAAGAAAATATGGGTTGGTGGTTGTATTAGTAGTATTTATGACCCCAGCATTCCCCAATTACCTTGATCGCATTCCGTCCTCAAGTAGCGCCTCATAGTACTTGGCAAGCACTCAAACAATCGATCCGTGTTCTTTAGGTCTTCTAGGCCAAGTGACTCGCCTTTGGGCGAGAATACTGCTGCCTACGCCTTCGTAGTTGTCGTATACTACCTGACATGGCAAGTGTAACTACTGGCGGATCAATTAGAGTGATGGCTACAAGGACATTTTCTAGCTGCTCGAGTCTGAACCTTATTATAGACTCATTTGCGCCCTGTTGCACTAGCCTTATAGCTGCCTTTTCTGCAGCAATCGTTCCAAAAAGCTCAGAGAAACGCTTTGTGATCGCATTCACTGAATTACTGGATCCACCAGCATGCATAATAGAAACGTAGCGTCGCTTAGATCGCCTTTTTAGCATAAGCCACATTCCCTAATAGCTTTCCCTCAAGCCATTTTTCCAAGCTGCGCCAATGGACTTGAGGCTCGATACCTACCGTCTTCAAGATTGCATCAAGGCAAGGGCCTGAAATCATTTCATATTCGGATGTTGCACCGCTTGAAAGGATGAACTGGCAGCGTGATGAATGGCATAATGCATACAAATCGTTGAGGTTACCAAACCATTTGCCTACAGAACCGCCATCCATCTTTCTAGCAGGATTAACTGACAGCTCAAGCCCGGTTCCTTTCTTAACCTTTTTTTTTAGTTGTTTCTTAACATTGTTAAAGTCTTTGATCATTAGAATGTCAGCCGGCTCATCGATATCCTCTGAAACTACCAAGTACGGATAATTGACGGCTAGTGACGGTGTTGTTCTTACCCTACAAATTAGGCCTTCACGTACCTTGCCATCAAAGGGGACACCAGCTCTGCTGATTGAAAGTGCCTTGAGCCTTGATGCAATATCAAAGTCGCCGCTGACGCAAAGGTCTATTCGATTGAAAAGAAGCGCCTCCTCCGTCCAATATGCGATTTTGAAGATATCATGGCATGACCTATATATTTTTGCAATTCAAGAAGTGGTTTTAGCAGGTTATCCATTGAAATGTAAATCAAAGAGCCCCACGTAACCTTGGATTGCGCCGGAAGGTTTGTAGCGTTTCACTGGCTTGAACCTAATCCTTATCGCGTCGGTTTCTGACAGCGACACGCGGCCTTGGCACATTCTCTGTTTGTCAAGGCGGATGTAGAGGTTGCCCTTTTCGTCGGAATACTCGTGGACTAACCGTGACAGATGTTCTCTGTCAGCACTGTTCAGAAGGGAGATAACCCGCTTGGCCAGCGAGCCTGCTTCATGGCTTGAAAGTATTGCCCTCTGCAATAGGATCCTGTTCTTGTAATGTCCCTCTGAAGGTGAGCTTGAAAAGCGCTCAGATGGCACCAAGAGTACGTCTTCTATTGCCTTGAGCACCCTGCCTTCATCTTCTGTGGCATGGAGCACAATGTTGATTTCAGCTGCAGAAAATTTGAGGCTGCCTTCCTCAGACATTTGAAAGAGAGTATAAAAAACTGGCTAAAAAGCTATATGCTACGTCACTGGGCTGGCGCAGCAGACTCGATTGTTTTGGCCTCACTAACAGCCCTTGATTCTGCTGTTGATACAAGCTTTGTCTTCCTAATCCCCAGGTGGCGGATTGCAGTTATCTTTTTTGCTTCGTCAAGCACATTGCCGCCAAGTTTACTATTCGTCTCCCTTGGAATATCTTCATCCTTGCTGCCCGTAATTTCTTGTATGAATTGGTCAACTGTCATCTGCGGAATCCTTTCAGAAAGTATCTTCTGTCCTATCAACCTTATCTCATGCTTTTTCGATGAATTAACTCTCCGATGGGTGAATGCAACCATTGCGACTCTGAATGTATGGCCATCTATCGTAGTATAGTCATGAGTAAATGTGACCATTGAGCTACCTCTCCGGATAAGGCTCCTGAGAAACTCCTTGGCATATTCATGCCCTTTGAAAATAGTGGTTGCCACACCATCGGTTACCTTGTCTATCTGAATAAAGACTTTGATTTGGTGCTGATCCATGCTTTGATCCGGGTTGCCTTTCATCATATCATGCAGCGTATTTTCAATTGTACGTCCCTTTATTTGGGTTGGATCTGTAACTGGGATATAGTTAATGGGCACCTGCGGCTCGAACCCTGAGGGCTTATTGACAATTATCCACTGCTTGTCGCGCCATTTATCGCGAACTCTGCCTCCCTTTCTCGCTCCTTTAGCCATAAAGTGTTCTTCTTCCCATTCTTTGACTAAAACAAATAATATATATACGATGCGTCAATTGCGAGCTCGGATCTCCTCCAGGCCGCCCATGTATTTTTGGAGCACCTTTGGTATTTCTACGGTGCCCTTTGAGGTCTGGAAGGTTTCAAGTATTGCAACCATTGTGCGCTCTGTTGCAACAAGAGTGCTATTGAGCGTGTGCACAAGCCGAGTTTCTTCGTTTGTCTTGTCGCGGAACCGTATGCCCAGCCTTCGAGCTTGGTAATCTAGGCAGTTTGAGCAAGAAACGATCTCCCGGTAGGCATTTTGGCCTGCCATCCACCCCTCAATATCATATGTCTTGGCTGATATCTTACCGGTGTCGCCGGAGCACAGAAGCATTACACGGTAGGGAATGCCAAGCTGCTTGAAAAATTCCTCAGATAGCGCAAGCATTCTTTCATGTTCCCTCCACGACTCATCTGGGCGGCAGTAGATAAATTGTTCCACCTTTTCAAACTGATGAACACGGAATATCCCCTTCATGTCCCTGCCGTGTGCACCGGCCTCTTTACGAAAGCATGAACTAAAACCAGCATACTTTATGGGAAGCTTCATTCCTTCAAGGATCTCATCCATGTGCATGCTTGCTATTGCATGCTCAGATGTTCCTATCATGTAAAGGTCCTCTTCCTCTATCTTGTAAATTACATCCTCAAAGTCATTCAGTATGATAGAGCCAACCATCGGTTCTTTTCTAATCATGTATGGTGGCTGGATAAGAGTGTAATTATGTTCTGATAAAAAATCAAGCGCAAAGTTGACCAGTGCCTGATTCAGCTTTACAAGCTCATTTTTCAGGAAGTAGAACCTCGCGCCTGATACTTTAGCCGCACGATCCAGATCTACAAGATCTAGTGTAGTCGCAATGTCAATGTGATCCTTTGGACTAAAATTTGGCCTTTTGATGCTGCCATTTTGCCTAACAATCATGTTGTCATGTTCGTCTTTGCCAACTGGTACCATCTCGTTTAACAAGTTGGGCAAAGTCATCATCAGCTGATTGAACTTCCCTTCAATTTGAATTGATTCAGATTCTGTCTGGTCAAGGAGTGCACTCACCTGCTTCATCTCACCAAGTTCAAAAGAGGCATCCTGTTTGGACTTTTTCTTGCTTGCAATGGTTTCGGAGATCAGGTTCTTTTGCCGCCGAAGCTGCTGAGTCTTGATAATAAGATCCCCTCGGAGTTTGTGAAG